>JACZJU010000300.1 GCA_014860395.1 Burkholderiales bacterium
TTGCGCGAGTACCTGGTCAAGGACCTGGAGCGCGCCGGCGCACTGGTGTGCCGCGACGGTCAGTTGTTGTCCACAGGCTAGAGCGCGCGTGAATACCCCGGCGCCAGCTGCTGACCTTTCCGCAAAAGTATTCGCGGAACAAATAGCGACGATCTACCGGCTCTTGCCGCCCACCCTCGGGATCTCGGTGGTAGGCGCTTCGCTGGTGGTCTTCGTCTTGTGGTTCTCCGCCCCGCACGCGCTCCTCCTCGGATGGTACTTTGTTCACCTAAGCGTCACCCTGCACGGCTACTTGCTGACCCGCACCTACCGTCGCGCGGCGCCAGGCCCGGAAGACGCGCCGATCTGGGCGCGGCGTTTCCTGACCGGATTGGCGGCAGCAGGCGCGGTGTGGGGCTTTCTCGGCTCCGTCCTGTTTCCCCCGCCCGGGAACCCGGCCCAGTTCTTCATGGCCATGTATATGTACGGTGTCATGGCCTCGGGCATGTTCACTCTGGCACAGTACTTCCGCGCCTTCTTCTGGTTTGCGCTGCTGACCCTCGCCCCGATGGGTATCTGGTTGCTGCTTACGGGGCTCCCGGGACAACAGCTCGTCGGAGCCGGCACTTTCCTGTTCCTTTATATCGCCCTCTTCAACGCGCGCCGTTTCGAGCGCATGACCATCGAGTCCATACGCCTGCACCTGGACATCATCCAGGTTGCCGAGGAACGCGAGCAGGCCAAATCCACTGCCGAGGAAGCCAGCAAAGCGAAGTCCCAGTTCCTGGCCAACATGAGCCACGAGATCCGCACGCCGATGAACGGCGTGCTCGGCATGACCGAATTGCTGTTGCGCGGCGAGTTGAAAGACTCCCAGCGCCGTTACGCCGAAATCGCGCACGAGTCCGGTCGCTCGCTGCTCAAGCTTATCAATGACATACTCGATTTCTCCAAGATCGAGGCGGGCAAGCTGGATCTTGAAACCATCGACTTCGACCTGAGGCAGGTCCTGGAGAGCTTGATCGAACGGTTTTCGGAACAGGCGCAGACTGCGGGCCTGGAGCTCACTCTCGACATCGATCCGGCGGTGCATACGCAGCTGCGCGGCGACCCGGACCGGCTGCGCCAGATCGTCTCGAACCTGGTGGGCAACGCGGTCAAATTCACCCCCCATGGCAAGGTAGCCGTGCACGTGCGCGAGAGCGCCGCACAGGCCGGCACGGTTTTGCTGCGCGTCGAAGTGAGCGACACCGGCATCGGCATCGATTCGGAGAACCAGAAGCATATTTTCGACCCCTTCCGGCAGGCCGACGGCAGCACCACGCGCCGCTTCGGGGGCACCGGCCTGGGGCTGTCGATCTGCAAGCAGATCGTCGAACTGCTGGGCGGTCACATCGGCGTGAACAGCACGCCGGGCGTGGGCTCCATGTTCTGGTTCGACGTCCCCTTTGAATTGCAGGCACCGAAAGCATCCGCGCCGCAGTCGGAGCCGCACAGAGCGCAAGAGGAGCCTTCACCCGAGCTCGCACTGAACGGCACGCAAAGACTGAATGTGCCGGGGCGCTTGCTGGTTGCGGAGGACAATCAGGTCAATCAACTCATTGCGCAGGCCATGCTGTCGAAACTAGGCTGGGACTGCGATGTGGTCGAAAACGGGCAGGAAGCGATCGAGGCATTGAGTCAAAAGCGCTACGCCGGCATATTGATGGACTGCCAGATGCCGGTGATGGACGGGTTTGCCGCGGCCCGCGCAATACGGACCATGGAAGCGCAGGCGGGCCAATCGCAGCATCTGCCCATCATCGCGCTGACCGCGCACGCGATGGAGGGCGACAACGAGAAATGCCTGGAAGCGGGAATGGACGGCTACGTCCCAAAACCCTATTCGCTAAAGGAATTGCAGCAAGCCCTCGGCCGGGCGTTCGTGCCTATGCCCTCAAAGTCGGTTCAAGCGCAAGAT
>JACZJU010000301.1 GCA_014860395.1 Burkholderiales bacterium
CTGCTTGGCGGCGTCCGAATAGGCGACGAAACCACGCTCGAACCAGTCCGAACTGCCGGCGATCGCCGTCACCGCCTGCGCCACCCAGCCGCCGGTGCAGGATTCGGCCGTGGCCAGCATCAGTCCTTTTGCCTTCAACTCCGCGCCTACGCGCGTCGCGAGTGCGGTGAGCGTGTCAGAGACCATCAACCAATTGCCGCCTTGCACACGGCCATGGCCAGCAGCGTATAGAACGCGGCGAGGATGTCGTCTGCCATCACCCCCAGCCCGCCTTTCAGCTGCGCATCGACCTGGCGGATCGGCGGCGGCTTGATCACGTCGAAGAAACGGAAGCCGAAAAACGCGAACGCCTGCCATTGCCAGGCCTGCGGTGTCAGCATCAGCACCAACTGGAACGCGACGATCTCGTCCCAGTTCATGCCGCTATGATCGGCGATGCCGAGATCGCGCCCGGTGATCGCGCAGGCCCACACGCCGAGCATGAACATGGCGGCGATGAACACGAGCATGGCTAGCGGCCCGTAGGGCGCGAGTAGCTCACTCGCGATCCAGTAGACGGGAAAGCCCAGCAGCGTTCCCACAGTGCCGGGCGCGATGGGCGACAGCCCCGTGCCGAAACCGAGCGCAATGAATCGCGCCGGGTGCGCCAACATGAAGCCCGCGCTGGGACGCAGAATGGCGTCAGCTGCCAAAGTGATCAAACCCCTTGCGCCCGATTTGCATAATCTGTCCGGCCGCATCATACACGGACACCAGCCCGGGCTCGCCCGCGCTGACCGTGCCGATACGCGTCAGGGACAGCCCCAACTCGCGCGCCAGCGCTTCCACCCTGGCGCGCGCATCCGCTCCGGCGGTGAACGCAAGCTCGTAATCGTCGCCGCCGGCAAGCAGGCAATCCGCGGCAAGGCGCTCATCCCCGCAGGATTTGAGCGCGCGCGAGCGCGGCAGTTGCGCGTAGCGCAGTTCCAGCGCCACGCCGGAACGCTCGCCGATGTGGCCGAGATCGGCCACCAGGCCGTCCGAAACGTCGATCGCGCTGCTGGCCAAGCCGCGCAGTGCGACGCCCAGCGCCACGCAAGGCACCGGCGTATGCAAGCGCGCAAGGCAATGCGCCAGCGCCGCATCGGACAACTGCGCCGCGGCGTTCAGGTGCGCCAACGCGAGCCCTGCATCACCGGTGCAGCCCGACAGCCATATCTCGTCACCGACCTTGGCGCCGTCGCGGCGCAGGGCCAGCTCCGACGGCACCGTGCCGATCACTGTGACCGAAATATTGCGCGGCCCGCGCGTGGTGTCGCCACCGATCAATTCAACGCCGAAGACGTCGGCGAGCTTGAAAAACCCCTGGGTAAATTGGGCGAGCCAGACCTCCTCGGCCTCGGGCAGCGCGAGAGCGAGGGTGGCGTAGCGCGGCGCCGCGCCCATCGCGGCGAGGTCGGAAAGATTCACTGCCAGCGCCTTGTGACCGAGCTTGGTGGCGTCGGCGCCGGCGAGAAAATGCCTCCCCTCGACCAGCATGTCAGTGGAGATCGCCAACGCCTCGCCCGGTTCCGCGGCTACCAAGGCGCAGTCGTCGCCCACGCCCAGCAATGCGCGCTTCACCGGTCGGGTGAAATAGCGGCGGATGATGTCGAATTCGGTAGGCAAGGCGGCTTGGTGCAATTGAGCTTTAACAGGCTGTCGAAATTCGTTTCCCTGGCGGACGGATGTAAGTGTAAATGACAAGCCTTCAGAGGGAAGCGAATTTCGGCAGCCACTGAATTGGGGGATATACAAGGGGGT
>JACZJU010000302.1 GCA_014860395.1 Burkholderiales bacterium
CACCCCGGCCCTCTCCCCGTTCGCGGGGAGAGGGAGTGTCCGTACCGGCTTCGGTGCCAGTGTCGGCGCCGGCGAGCGCGTGCAGGTCGGCGAGAGTCAGGCCGCACCATGGCGCGCGCAGGATGGCCAGCCAGGCGAGCCGGTCGCCGCGATGCGCGAGCGCGCGGGTGAGCGCGAGCAGGTCCTGCACCACGGGCCGGTCGTCGAGGCGATCGATTTCGATCGCGCGAAACGGCAGGCCCGCCAGTTTCAATTGCGGCACGATCTCGCGCAGGTGTTTGCGCCCGCGCACGAGGATGGCGACGCTCGCACGCTCGCTGGAATCGGCGGCGATGGCCGCGACGATATCCGCCACCAGCGCAGCTTCGCTCGCGTCACCGCCGTCCATGAGCGGATGCACGACGACTGCGTCGCCCGGGAGGCGCGGGTGCACCGCCCTGGATTCGGTGTAGGCCACCGCACCCGAGCCTATGTCTTCGGCCGCGGGCATCACTTGCGCAAAAGCGTGATTCACCCATTCGACGATGCCGGCCTGCGAACGGAAATTGGCCGACAGTTCCAGCGGCGCCAGCCTTATGCTGCCTATGCCCTCGGCGCGCGCCTTCAGGAACAGCCCGACCTCGGCTTCGCGAAAGCGGTAGATCGATTGCATCGGATCGCCGACGGCAAACAACGTGCGCCCGTCATCCGGCATCCAGCCGGCCGTAAGCTGCGCGATCAGCTCGAACTGGCTGATAGAGGTGTCCTGGAATTCGTCGATCAGGAGGTGCCGGATCTGGTAGTCGAGCCTGAGCGCGAGATCGGTCGGTCCCTCAGCGTCTTCGAGTGCGAGCAGGGCGCGCTGCGATACTTCGGTGAAATCGACCTGCCCGCGCGATTGGAACACGAGCTTCAGTTGCCCGGCGGCGCGCTTGAGCAACTCGGCGATCGCTTCCAGCACCTGCCATTGCTCGTCGGTATAGGCAGCGGAGGGCAGCCTGCGGGTGTCGGCGAGCGCCTTGGCCAGCCTGTCGTCCGCGAGCGTCGCGATCAGCCTCGCGAGGCGGTCCTTCCACGCCTTGCCCGCGGCGCCGGCCGGAAAGCCATGGCGTTTGTCCACTCGCGAGCGCCATTCGCCATTCGCGGTCAACAGCACGCCGGCGAGCGTTGCCCAGGTTTCGGCGTCTTCGCCGCCGGGGATCGCCGCTAGCGGCGCCAGGCCGAGATTGCCCAGGGAATAGTTGGCAATCGCGAGCAACTCGGCGTGCGCGGCCGCAGGCATGAGCGCGCGCGCCCGATCGAGCACCGCACTGCGCTCCGCTATCAGCGCGCGCTCGAGCTCGGCGCGCTCATTGACCATCACATGGCGCAGCCAGTGGTCGCGCCTGCGCAGCATTTCTATGAGCAGTTCCTCCACCCGCGCGACGTTGTTGTCCAGGTGCGCGAGCAGCCGCTCGACATAGTCGGCGGCGGGGTCTTTCGCTTCGATCAGCTCGACCGTCGCGCGCGAGGCCTCGGCATAGAGCGCGCCGGCGTCTTCGATGCTCTCCGGCTGCGCGCCGAACTTCGACAGCATCGGCATCTGCCGCGTCAGCGCCGCGCACAGCGAATCGATGGTCTGGATGCGCAGCCGCGCCGGGCTGTC
>JACZJU010000303.1 GCA_014860395.1 Burkholderiales bacterium
CGCGCGCATTGCTGCACTTTCGCTGCCGGAGGTCGCATGATCGCCCCCGGCGCGACCCTGGGCGTGCTCGGCGGCGGCCAGCTCGGCCGCATGTTTGCGATGGCCGCGCACCGCCTGGGCTATCGCGTGGCGGTCCTCGATCCGGATCGCGACTGCCCTGCGGCCGGCGTCGCCAACGTTCACATCTGCGCAGCGCTGGACGATCACAAAGCCTGGCATGCGCTCGCCGGCGCGTGCGCGGCGGTCACCATCGAAACCGAATCGGCGCCGGCCGAGGCGCTGGCGTTCTTCGCCGCCCGCCTGCCTGTGGCTCCCGGAGAGCAGGCGCTGCGCATCACGCAGGACCGCGCGCGCGAGAAACGCTTTCTCGCCGCGAACGGCTTCGGCGTCGTCCCGTTCCGCGTGATCGCGACCGAAGCCGACGCCGCGGCGCCGGACATCGACGCGCTGCTGCCCGGGTTGCTCAAGGCGAGCCGCTTCGGCTACGACGGCAAGGGTCAATTCAGCGTGCGTTCGCGCCAGGAGCTGGTCAGCGCAGCGCGACAACTGGGCGGGCCCGGCGTGCTCGAACAGCGCGTCGAGTTGGCCGCGGAGCTGTCGGTCATCCTCGCGCGCTCGGCCGACGGCGCCACCGCGGTCCATCCGGTTCCGCTCAACCGCCACGCCTCGGGCATCCTCGATCTGAGCGTAGTGCCGGCGCCATTGCCGCACGACATCAGCCACTTGGCGGTTGCCGAGTCGATGCGACTCGCGGCGCTGCTCGACTACCGCGGCGTGCTGTGCGTCGAATTCTTTCTCACTGCTGATGACCGCCTGCTGGTCAACGAAATCGCGCCGCGGCCGCACAACAGCGGCCACTTTACCCTCGATGCCTGCCACACCTCGCAGTTCGAGCAGCAGGTGCGAGTGCTTGCCGGCTTGCCGCTGGGCGATCCGGGGCTGACGGCGCCGCATCACGGCGTGGCGATGGCCAATTTGCTCGGCCAGCTCTGGGCCGAAGGCGAGCCGCGCTGGGAGGAAGCGCTGTCCAACCCGCATGCCCGCCTCCATCTTTACGGCAAGAGCAGCCCCAGGCCGGGGCGCAAAATGGGACATCTGACCTGCATCGCGGACAGCGCGACCGACGCGCAGGCCCTGGCATCCCGGATACGCTCCAATTCGCGGCCGACATTGGTGCCAGAATCTGCAGGTGAAGCAAGACCCGCGCGGCTGCACGCAGCGGCGTCGTGGCGGGACATGCTGGAAGCGCGGCTTTCGTAGGCACGGGTGCGCGAGGCGCAGAAGTGCCGCCGCGGCGCCCTTCCCCTATACTGCAAATCCCTTTCTTGCAGCGAGCACGACATGGAAAGCCCTCCCGCAGAAACGCGCGAGCGTTATCCCTACTGGGTGTCGATTCCAACGCGGTGGATGGACGGCGACCCTTACGGCCACGTCAATAACGCGCAGTACTACTCCTTCGTCGATACGGCGGTGACGCGCATGCTCTACGACAAGCGGGTACTGGGCGCGCCCGAATCCGAATCCATCGGCCTGTGCGTGGAGAGCGGCTGCCGGTTTCTTGCGCCGGTGACCTTTCCGGAAAGCATCGACGCCGGCGTGCGGTTAGGCCGCGTCGGCAACTCGAGCCTGCGCTACGAGGTCGGCCTGTTCAAGGAGGGCGAGGCAACCCCGGCGGCGGTCGCGTTCTTCGCCCACGTCTTCGTCGATCCGCAGACACGCCGCCCGGTGCCGCTAAGCGAAGAAATCAAGGCCGCCATGCGCGCGCTGATGCTCGCTGCCTAGGTGCGCCTGCAAGCAGCGCGCACGCATACAAAAACCACGCACCGCCTCTTCAGCGGTTTTCGCTGATTTCATTGGTAAATTTGCGATCGGGCACGTCGCCCTGCATAGAAATTTCGTACTTCAGAGACCAGGCCCGCGCCTGCGCGCGTAAACGCCCTTGCTGCTGGAAATACGCAAGCTGATGATTCCGTGTTGGTTTCGTATCAATGTAGGCCACATCTGTGTATCTGGCACGGCCTATGCGTATGAAAAGGTGAGCAAGAACGAAACGAACCAAACGGAGAGAATCATGAGCACCACCACACTGACAATGAACGCCCCCGAACTGGCACTTGCAGCGCTGGAAGCAGCCGCCGAGAAGTTCAACACCGCCACCGAGCATCTGACCCTTGCGACCAAGACAGTACTGATGCTCGTCGCTGGTCCGCTCCTGGGCCTGGCCTTCGTCATCGCACTGCCGGCCATCAGCGTCATGCTGACCGCGTACTACGGCTCGAAACTGATTGCAGCCCGCTGGACGCGCGTCGCGCGCTACGCGAAGAACGTCGTACTGTTCTTCGCGGCACCCTTCATCGGCCTGGCCTACCTCATCGCCCTCCCGTTCGTCGGCTTCGGCACGCTGGTCTACGTTGCGGTGAAAGCCGCCAGGAAATAGCGCCCAGTCGCTAAGCCCCCGACTGACGACGAAACGGCCCTTCGGGGCCGTTTCGCATTTGGGCACGGCAAGCGGCGCGGCGCCAGCGCCGGAGCGCCTGCGGCAGCCGTCTGCTAGGCCACGCCGGCCGGCTCTTCGGCCGCGGCCGGGCGC
>JACZJU010000304.1 GCA_014860395.1 Burkholderiales bacterium
ACTGCCGGCGCGGCCGGCCTGGACCTGCGCGCCTGCATCGACGGGCCGATCGAGCTCAAGCCCGGCGCGACCGAATTGGTTCCCAGCGGCATCGCCATCCATCTCACCGATCCGGGACTCGCGGCCATGGTACTGCCGCGCTCCGGGCTGGGCCACAAGCACGGCATCGTGCTCGGCAACCTGGTCGGGCTGATCGATTCCGATTACCAGGGGCAGATATTCGTTTCGCTGTGGAACCGCGGCGGCAGCGCGTTCACGCTAAATCCACTTGAGCGCATCGCCCAGCTGGTGGTGGTGCCGGTGCTGCAAGTGCAGCTCAACGTGGTCGATGACTTCGCTGCGAGCGAACGCGGCGCTGGTGGATTCGGCAGCACGGGCAAGGGCTAGTGCCGGGGTTCGCAACTTGGTGAAAAAAAGCCCGGGGGGGTTCCCCAGGCTTTTCTACCTGCATTCCGGCGCGTTTCGGATCAGCCGAACATGTCGTCGATGATGTTCTTGTACCAACTCTCGGCGTAGGTTGCCTCCAGGCTGAAGTGGCCGTCCTTGGGCGTCAAACCTCCGGCGCCTTTCACCTCGGCGACCTTGCCGTCCGTATAGGTGTAAACCCCGGCTACGGAGATGCCGTGGGTGGGCGTCACCAGGCTGTAGCAGGTGTTGACCCAGGACGGCACGTCCGGTGTCCTGCCGTTCAACAAGGCGACAATCGCCGCGGCACAGACCTTGGCCTCGGAGTTCGCCGCATAACCCGACTTCGGTATGGGGGCTTGAATGGCGGCGTCACCGATCACGTGGATGCCTTTGTGCACCTTGGATTCCCAGGTGAGGTGGTCCACCGGGCACCAGCCTGAAGCGTCGGTGAGACCGGCGACTGCGGCGATGTGCCCGGCCTTCTGCGCCGGCACAACGTTCAGCACATCGGCTTTGACTTCGCCGAATTCCGTGACGACCGTGCGGCTGCCAGCCTTGATTGCGCGCGCCATACCGTCATTGGCCTTGGACCGCCATTCGATCATGCTGTTGCCGGTGCCATAGCCGTAATGCTCCGTCCAGCCCGCCACGAACAGGCCCTGCTTGGAGAACGCGTCCTTTGCATCCAGAATCAGAATCTTGGATTTCGGCTTGTGGTTCTTGAAGTAGTTGGCCACCAGACTGGCCCGTTCATAGGGTCCTGGCGGGCAGCGGAACGGGTTCGGCGGCGCAGCGATTACAAACACCCCCCCATCCGGCATGGCCTCCAGCTGCTTTCGCAGCAGCGCCGTTTGGGGCCCTGCGTGCCAGGCGTGGGGCACGGTTTCGGCGACGGTTGCGTCGTAACCATCGATGGTGTCGTAGCGGAAATCTACCCCAGGGGACACGACGCAGCGGTCGTACTTGATGCTCTGTCCGCCCCTGGTCTTGACTACTTTCGCGACCGGATCGATGCTCACCGCAGTGTCATGCACCATGTTGATGCCGTGCTTATTCGACCAGTCGGCGTATCCATGGGTGATCCAATCCTGATCCCTGAGTCCGCCGATAACCCAGTTGCTCATGAAACAGGTGGCGAACTTCGTCTTGGGTTCCACCACGGTCACATTGATGCTGGAGTCCAGATAGCGGATGTACTTGGCGCAGGTAGCACCACCCGCGCCACCGCCGATGACGACCACCTGACCGGCGCTAGGCTTAGAACCGGCAGTGCTGCAGCCTCCCAAGGAAAGACCCGAGAGAGCGCCTGCCGCGCCCAGGGCCTGGATAAAACGTCGTCTGTTCATTGTCATTGTCGGTTCCCCCCTCACTTCAAACCGCTGTAATATTTAGCCACGTTATCCAACTCGTTATCGCTGTAACCCTTGGCGATCCGGTTCATGATGGTGCCTTTCCTCTTGTCGGACTTGAACTCCTTCATGCTCTCGGAAAGGTAAATTGCTGGTTTGCCCTTCAAGGCCGGTACGGCACCTTTGCTCGCCCCTTCGAATCCGTGGCAACCGTTGCACTGTGCCGCAATTATCTTTCCGCCAGCATCTGCCGCTGAAACGGTCTGACTGGCGGCAAGGCCAGCGATTGCTATCGCGGCAAATAACAGCTTGCATGTGGTCATATTGGTTTCCTCCCTATCGACTTAAGTATTATGAATAGACTCTGCCGATCAGTAGTACGAGTCTGACTATCACCCGTACCAAGCCGGCAGTGATTCAGAATAGACGCTCCCGTTTTAGCGGTCAATGGTGCCGGCAGTCAATCGGGTGAAGGACAAGGAAACGACCGCCGACGTTGGACCGGGGCGCGAATGCATTTGATTTTTCGAAGCGAAAAAAAGGCCGCCAGCGGCGGCCCTTTTCTCGCTTGAGGGGCGCGTCAGCTTGCTTGGACCACCGGTGGCGGTTCGACCGGCGCGTCGTCGGGGAAGACGAGTTGCACCTTGTCGTCCGTGTCGATGTCAATGTTGACCTTGCCGCCGCTCACCAGGCGCCCGAACAGCAACTCATCGGCCAGGGCACGGCGCACCGTGTCCTGGATCAGGCGCGCCATCGGACGGGCGCCCATGAGCGGATCGAACCCGTTCTCGGCGAGGTGCGCTTTAAGCGCATCGGTGAAAATCACCTCGACTTTCTTCTCGTGCAGCTGTTCCTCCAACTGCATCAGGAATTTGTCCACCACGCGCAGGATGACTTCGTGGTCGAGCGCGGCAAAGGATATGATCGCGTCCAGCCGGTTCCTGAATTCGGGCGTGAACATGCGCTTGATTTCGGCAAGTTCGTCGCCGGTGGTGCGCAGCTGGCTGAAGCCGATGCTGGTCCGGTTCAGGGCCTCGGCGCCGGCATTGGTAGTCATGATGATGACCACGTTGCGGAAATCGGCCTTACGCCCGTTGTTGTCGGTGAGCGTGCCGTGGTCCATCACCTGCAGCAGGATATTGAATATATCCGGATGGGCCTTCTCGATCTCGTCCAGCAGCAGCACGCAATGCGGCTTCTTGGTGATCGCTTCGGTTAACAGGCCGCCCTGATCGAAACCGACGTAACCCGGCGGCGCGCCGATCAGCCGCGATACGGCGTGGCGTTCCATGTACTCGGACATGTCGAAGCGTATCAGTTCAATGCCCATGCAGTAGGCGAGCTGGCGCGCCACTTCGGTCTTGCCGACGCCGGTGGGGCCGGAGAACAGGAACGACCCGATCGGCTTGGTCGGTTGCCCAAGGCCGCTGCGCGCCATTTTGATCGAGGCTGCGAGCGCGTCTATGGCCTTGTCCTGGCCAAACACCACCGCCTTCAGGTCACGGTCGAGGTTCTTCAGCGACTCACGATCGTCGGAAGAGACGCTGCGCGGCGGGATGCGCGCGATCTTGGCGATGATCTCCTCGATCTCCAGTTTGCCCACGATCTTCTTCTGCTTGGTTTTGGGCAGGATGCGCTGCGCGGCACCGGCCTCGTCGATGACGTCGATGGCTTTATCCGGCAAATGCCGGTCGTTGATGAAGCGCGCCGACAACTCCGCTGCGGTGGTGAGCGCGGCCGCCGAATACTTGATGCCGTGGTGCGCCTCGAAGCGGCTCTTCAGGCCGCGCAGGATCGCTACGGTTTCCTCTACCGAGGGCTCGGTCACGTCAATCTTCTGGAAGCGGCGCGACAGCGCGTGGTCTTTTTCGAATACGCCGCGGTACTCATTATAGGTGGTCGCGCCAATGCACTTCAACTGTCCGGAGGAGAGTGCAGGTTTGAGCAGGTTGGATGCGTCCAGGGTGCCCCCGGATGCGGCGCCGGCGCCGATCAGGGTGTGAATTTCGTCGATGAACAGGATTGCGTTGCAGTTGTCGAGCAGTTGCTTCAGCACCGCCTTCAGGCGCTGTTCGAAGTCGCCGCGGTACTTGGTCCCCGCGAGCAACGCGCCCATGTCGAGTGCGTATACCTGGCAGCGCGCCAGCACCTCGGGCACGTTTCCCTCGACGATGCGCCGAGCCAGACCTTCGGCGATGGCGGTCTTGCCTACCCCGGCTTCGCCCACCAGCAGCGGATTGTTCTTGCGCCGACGGCACAGCGTCTGGATCACGCGCTCCAGTTCACGCTCGCGGCCGATCAGGGGATCGATCTTGCCGACCAGCGCCTGAGCGTTCAGGTTGAGGGTGTAGGTTTCGAGCGCACCGTGGCCGGCTTGCTCGTCCTGCTGCTCCTCGCTGGTTTCCGGCTTGCTGCCCTGGGCTTGCGGCGTCTTGGTGATGCCATGCGAGATGAAGTTGACCACGTCCAGCCGCGTGATGCCTTGTTGATGCAGGTAGTAGACCGCGTGCGAATCCTTCTCGCCGAATATCGCCACCAGGACGTTGGCGCCGGTCACTTCCTTCTTGCCCGAGGACTGCACGTGCAGGATGGCGCGCTGGATCACGCGCTGGAATCCCAGCGTCGGCTGGGTGTCGATTTCCTCGGTTCCGGCCACGGTCGGGGTGTGTTCGGCGACGAACCCGGCCAGGCTCTTGCGCAGTTCATCAATGTTGGCGGCACAGGCGCGCAGCACCTCGGCAGCGGTGGGATTGTCCAACAGGGCCAGCAACAGGTGCTCGACCGTGATGAACTCATGGCGCTTTTGCCGTGCTTCGACAAAGGCCATGTGCAAGCTGACTTCAAGTTCCTGCGCAATCATTCAGTTTCCTCCATCACGCATTGAAGCGGATGTTGATGCTGGCGGGCGAAACTGCCCACCTGCTCTACCTTGGTAACGGCTACGTCCTTGGGATAGACGCCACATACGCCCATTCCTTCACGGTGTACCTTCAGCATGACCTGCGTCGCCTGTTCGCGGCTCAGGCTAAAGAAGGTCTGCAGCACGATGACTACGAACTCCATGGGCGTGTAGTCGTCGTTCAGCAGCATGACCTTGAACAGCGGCGGCGGCTTGACCTTGGCCTTCTTGGCCTCAAGAACGGTCCCTTCACGCGCACGGTTCGCCATACTCGCCCACCCACCTGAACACTATGCCAGATTCTACGCTCAGTCAATTTGACTTGGAGCCCGTTACAAACCAGGGTATCAAGCCGGGAAGGGGTGATTCCGCCCCTGCCTGGTCCCACATGCACCCTCAAGTCGGGAGCCGCTTCGGCTATTCCGGCCACCTGATCAACTAAGACAACAACGCGCGGCAGGAAATTCCGCCCACCTTTACGTAATCGTTCGAAAACGCGCATTGTCATTGTTTAAGTGTAATCCTAATCGCTGTCGCGGTGCGGCGCAATGCTCGCGGACGCTGCGAATCGGAGCATTTTCGATCAACCCCGTGCCACTTGACTTGCGTCGGCAAACTGAGTAAAAAAATGTCCGTGCCTGGAGTCAGGCGGCGAGCGGAACGTAAATCCGATGCTGCATTGGCCTAGGCATGAAGCGGGGCATCCCCGGTCGAGTAATTTTTTTCGGAAGTCTCTATGCCAACAGGTACGGTAAAGTGGTTCAATGACGCCAAGGGCTACGGTTTCATCACGCCCGACGATGGCAGCGAAGATTTGTTCGCACACTTCTCCGCAATCCAGATGGACGGATTCAAGACGCTCAAAGAGGGCCAGAAGGTCAGGTTCGAAGTGACCCAAGGCCCCAAGGGAAAGCAAGCCTCCGGCATTCAGTCGGCAACCTGAGTCTGGCGTCCGCGCGACGCCCGTTAGGTTTGCCGCAGCAAGTGCTCGTGTAGCCCGGGTTTGCCGGGCGCGAGCCCTTCTTTCCGCGCGCCTGGCATGGGTGCGTTCCAGGAAGGGAAAGTTCTCCCGCGCGCTGGCTGCCTTTGAGACAGCCTCCGCTGCATCAGCTGCCTAGGCTGGATGCGTTCAGCGTGATTCCGACTGATCTCACCAAGCGACTGAATCCATTCAAGACTTGGCCCGACCCTTCTGGCAGGGGGCAATAAGTGAGATAATTGCACCATGGAGCAGCATGGGAATGGCAGAGGGCAAGTGCGGCACGCGTTCGCTCGTCGAATTCTCCTGGGCACCACCATCCCCGGCGTTACGCGCCGCTCACTTGACCGACCAAACTCGAACGGAGACGAAGCGAAATGACTCAACGACTCGACCTGTTAAAGATCGCGCAGGAAGAACAAGACGGCGACCTTTTCAAATACCTTGATGGCATCTACAAGCGATCCAAGATACAGCCTAAGGGGTTCACCGATGCGATCATCTGGGAGGGTGGAAACCAGTCCGGTAATGTGAAACCGGTCGCGCACGCGTTCACGGACATGTATGCGCTCAACGGCACGCTGATGGCGCTTGACGTGCTCGGTCTGCCTTTCCTGGGCGTGCCCATGATGGCGCAGTTTCGCCATGACACAAAGCTGATTTCGCTAGAGTGGTTCGGCAAGCTCGACTACACCGCGCTCAAGTGGTCCACCGCCGGCGACTTCATGGTCAACGAAAACGGCAAGAAGGTCGTGGTCGCGGGCAAGTCTGCCAATGCGCCGCTGCGTACGGCGGCAGGCGTGTACTGCAACGTCCGCCCCTATGGAACGGTTACCAGCGTGCGCTTCATGCCTGGCCTGCCCTATTCTCAGGACAAGAAGAAGTTCCGTGTCGACCGCGACACCGGCAACATCCATTCGGAGATGAACACCCCGGGCGTCAGAATGGCGTACGCCGTTCGCCTGTTCCTGAAGATGGTGCATGAGACGGGCAGCGTCGGTCGCGTCGCGACCAAGCCGACCCAGGCCCAGGAAGACGCGGTCAATGCCGGTATCGTTCGGTGGATGCTGCAAGGCACCAAGTTCCAGCTCAAGCGCCGCTACTCGGTCGATGCCTACGAGGAACACAAGGCGAGTATCGATGCGATCGTTGCCTTGCTGCCCAAGGATTTCAAGGCGGGCATGGAGAACTGGGGCGGCGAGATCCACGAGCACATCTCCGACACCAATTTTGGCCTGATGTTGCACGATTTGATGCAGCAGCGCGATGCCATCGTCTATGCGACCGACCTGGACGGCGACCGGCTCACCGACCTGTTGGCGGACGCGCCCGACGTGATGCGCGCGTGGGGGCAGAAGGTGATGGATCATGTGAAGCCCGGCATGGACATGAACAAGGTCTGGGCCGAGATGGGCTTCACCATGAAGAACGGCAAGGACATGACCAGCGTCATGTACCGAATCGAGGGCGCGCCGATCTACGAACAGACTCTCGGGTCTGCCGATGCGATGCTGCTGCGCCTGCTGGCCGGCGACGAAACCGTGGGCGGGGAAAAGCAGCCCTACGATCCGCGCATCCATTTCGTTCTGATCAACGAGGCGTACAAGGCGGCCAATCCCGACAACAAGGAATTGGCGCGCTGGCTCGACGCGCAGCTGGAAATCTTCGACAAGGTCTACGGCGCCAAACGTCCCCGCTACCTCGACGGTTATAACAAGCTCAAGGAAGCGATCAAGCCCTGGGGCAGCAAGTAGGCGACGGCGCTTTCAGCCCGAACGGCAGCATCCTCACAACGCCCGCAACCGCGGGCGTTGTGCTTTGCACCGCCAGAAAGGGAATTCCCGTGTTTCCGGCCTCGGCGGTTCGGATCGGGTTGATCAATTCGCAAGCTGCGCAGGACTGTTTGAGGGCCAACCGATGGGCGTGCAGCCATGGCTAGAGTGATTCTGTTCAACAAACCCTACGGCGTACTTTGCCAATTCACCTCTGCCGAGGGGCGAGCCTGTCTCAAGGATTACATCCCGGTTCCGGGCGTCTATCCGGCGGGGCGGCTGGATACGGACAGCGAAGGCTTGCTGGTACTCACCGGCGACGGCGCACTGCAGGCGCGCATCGCCGAGCCGCGGCGCAAGCTGGCCAAGACCTACTGGGCGCAGGTCGAAGGCGAGCCTGTCGCCGAGGCCCTGCAACTGCTGTGCTGTGGCCTGGATCTGGGCGACTTCGTCACCCAGCCCTGTATCGCGCGGCGCGTCGATCAGCCAGAGTCCTTGTGGGCGCGCGACCCGCCGATCCGGCAGCGCTTGCACATTCCTACTGCTTGGCTTGAACTGAAGCTGACCGAAGGCAAGAACCGCCAGGTGCGGCGAATGACTGCCAAAGTCGGGCACCCGACACTGCGACTGATCCGCTGGGCGGTGGGGCCGTGGACATTGAAGGGCATTGCTTCCGGGCAATGGCGCGAAGCTGAGGTTCCTGAAGAATTGGCGTAGCTTGTCAACCGGGTTGTGGCCGGTGACGTTACAGCGGGAGACATCGCATTGTTTTGCCTGTCGCCCAACTTAAACTCTTCGAGGAATGCACATGAACAAGCTGATCTCCGCCCTGGTTGCCACCGCATTCGCCGCGGCGAGCGTTACCGCTTTCGCGCAAGCCAAATCCGAGGCGCCGGCGACACCGGCGGCTGCGGCTGCGGCGCCTGCGGCAGCACCGGCTGCCGATGCCAAAGCCGAAGCCCCTAAAGCCAAGGCCAAGACCAAGAAAGTCAAGAAAGCCAGGAAAGCGAAGAAAGCCAAAAAAGCCGCTTAAGCGGGATCGATCGGTTTGACGATGGCCGGCGCGGTGGTTTTTCCCCTCGCGCCGGTTCTCCTATCGTAGAATGCTAGGCAGCTTAGTCGGCTTGACGCAGCAAGAGCCGTCTTCACGCTGCCAATCAAGGCAGCGAGCGAAAGGCGCGCGAACTGAGTATCCGCGCTTTTCGCCAACAGGCAGGGTGCATCCCTGCTTTTCTTATTGTCGAGACAGGTATTCGCATATGGATCAAAAACCTCGATTCAGTTGGCTGAGTCGTTCCGGCATTAACCGTACTGCCCTCGCGGGCTTGATCCTTTGGGCGAGCTCGGCCTGGGCGCAGCAGCCGGAACTGCCGGTGATCACGCTCAACGCCGGCATCCATTTGATACACGCGGAGGTGGCGGCTACCCCCGCGACACGCGAGCAAGGCTTGATGCGGCGCAAGGCCATGGCGCAGGGCGCTGGTATGCTGTTTCTGTTCGACCAGTCGGCAAGTCACTGCATGTGGATGAAGAACACGCTCATTCCCTTGAGCGTGGCCTTTATCGATGAGCGTGGGCAAATTGTCAACATTGCCGACATGCAGCCGCTGGATGAGACTTCGCATTGCGCGTCGCGGCCGGCGCGCTATGCGCTGGAAATGAATCAGGGCTGGTTCAAGAAGCGCGGCATCGCTGCAGGCACGCCGATCGGCGGTCTTGAGAAATTCACGGACGCCGCGCGCTGAGCGCTCTCAGAAGTAGATTGCGGTGTGGCCTGCCGCACCCATGAAGAACAGCAGTGGGAATGTAAGCGCCAGGTTCAGCCTCGATATGATGAACGCACGCCGGCGCGCCGCGCCTTTTTGCGCCTCGGTTGCTTCAACCAGCCCCAAGGCGACCTTCTGCGCCGGCCACAGCAGCGCCCAGACGTTGAAGAGCATGATGGTGCCGAGCCAAGCGCCGATGCCGATGGCGAAATGGCTGGGCTGCAAGGTAAATGCAGCGGCGAAATCCTTGCCGAGCAGCGCGGCGCCGGTGAGCCAGGTTGCGACCGAGGCCCAGCGGAACCAGGCAAGCGCGGGCGGCGTGACGTGGCGGTTGATGGCTGCCGCGCTGCCGTCCGCCGCGGCGGATTTCAGTGCCGCCATCTGCACGAAATTGAAGTAGTACAGAAGGCCGACCCACATGATGCCGGCCATGAAGTGGAGCCAGCGCGCCAACGCCGGGACGACGTCCATATCAGCCGCCGATCGCGTAGCGCGCGACGAGGTACAGCGCAAGGGTCAGCGCAAGCCCGCAGACAACGGTGGCCGGCAGTGAATCGAGGGGGTTTTTCATCTGTATGGCGCGCGCGTTCATGCGGGAGCGCGCGCGCCGCAGCGCGTCAGCCGGCGAAGTTCTTCGCCACGAACTCCCAGTTCGCCAGATTCCAGAACGATTCCACGTACTTCGGGCGGGCGTTGCGATAGTCGATGTAATACGCGTGTTCCCAGACGTCGCAAGTCAAGAGCGGCTTGTCGGCGCCGGTCAGTGGAGTGGCCGCATTGCTGGTATTGGAGATGTCGACCGACCCGTCGGCCTTTTTCACCAGCCAAGTCCAGCCCGATCCGAAATTTCCCACAGCCGATTTGGAGAAAGCTTCCTTGAATGCAGCGAACGAGCCCCATTTCTTGTCGATCGCGGCTGCGAGCGCGCCCGAGGGTGCGCCGCCCCCTTTGGGCGAAAGGCAGTTCCAGTAGAAGCTGTGGTTCCACACCTGGGCCGCGTTGTTGAAGATTCCGCCCGAGGCTTTCCGGGTTATATCCTCCAGGCTCGCGTTTTCGAACTCGGTGCCCTTGATGAGGTTGTTGAGATTGGTGACGTAGGCCTGATGATGCTTGCCATAGTGAAATTCGAGCGTTTCCTTGGAGATGTGCGGTTGCAATGCGTCCATCGCATAAGGCAGGGGCGGCAATTTGTGTTCCATTCTGGATTCTCCTTGTCTGTCGCGGATACTAAGAATCCGTTGCAAAAGTCACTTTGCAGCGGGCCGATTTAGGGGAGCGCGAGGGGATATGTCCTCTCATTCGATTAATGGCGCTTAACGACAATTGTAGGCGATAAGTACGGCCGGTGGCAACGAAGCCCGCGGTATCAATGGGGTTTTTCGACGCGTACCGTCGCCGTGCCGCGCGCGAACGAGAGTTCCAACGGGTCGCCGGTACGCAAGCCCGCGCTGGTGCGCACCACGCTGCCGTCCGGTCTGCGCGCGATGGTGTAGCCACGCTCGAGCACCGCAGCCGGATCGAGATGCGCGAGACCCATAGAAAGACGTGCGAGATCTTCGCCAAGCGCGACCAGCCTGCGCGCTGACGCCCGCGCGAGCGTGATTTCCAGCTCTGCGATCCTGTGCTCGATCAACCCCAGGTTCGGAAGCGCCGCCGCGAGGCGCCGAACCCCGTGCGACAGGCGCCACTCAGCGCTGCGCGTGCATAGCGCAAACGCCGCGCCAAGGCGCGCGCGCGCGGCGGCCAGGCGCGACGAACTTGCGGTCAGCCGGTCCGCGGGACTTTGCAGGCGCCCTGCCAGCGAATCCACGCGCTGTCCTTTTGTCTCGAGCGCGAACTGCATCTGCCGCTGTAGCGACCGTCCAAGCTGGCGCAGACCGGCGAGCAGATCGGCGCGCGCCGGAGCCACCAATTCCGCCGCAGCTGTCGGTGTCGCCGCGCGCCTGTCGGCGACGAACTCGGCAATGGTGAAGTCTGTCTCATGCCCGATCCCGGTCACGACCGGGATCGGGCTAGCATGGATCGCGCGCGCCAGGCCTTCGTCGTTGAACGCCCACAGGTCCTCAATCGAACCGCCGCCGCGGCACAGAATGAGCACGTCGCACTCATCGCGCCTTGCCGCGGTAGCGATGGCTGCGGCAAGCCGCTGCGCCGAGCCTTCCCCCTGTACCGGCGCCGGATAGATGATCACGGGAATGGACGGGTTGCGGCGCGCAAGCGTAGTGATCACGTCGCGCAATGCGGCGGCCTGCAGCGATGTCACGATGCCGATGCGCTGCGGATAGGCGGGCAGCGGCTTCTTGTGCGCGGCATCGAACAGCCCTTCCTTGTCCAGCTTGTCGCGCAGCCGCAAAAATGCTTCGAACAGCGCGCCCTGGCCGGCACGGCGCATGGTTTCCACGTTGAGTTGGAAATCACCGCGGGCCTCGTACAAGGTGACCAGCGCGCGCACTTCCACCCTGAGGCCTTCACGCGGCTCCCAGTCCAGATACTGGCCGCGATTGCGGAACATCACGCAGCGCACCTGCGCGTTTTCGTCTTTGAGCGAGAAGTACAGATGGCCGGATTTTGCGCGAACGCAATTCGAAATTTCGCCCGCCACCCACAGCAGCGGATAGCGATGTTCGAGCAGGTCGCGCACGCTTCGAGCGAGCGCGGAAACACTTAGTATCTCCGCAGGGAGGGGGCTGGAAAGCCGCGTCAAATCTGGCTCTGAAGGCATGTGCCGATATTACACTATCCACAGCAAGGCCTTGCGTGCGACCTGCCTGTTTATTGGGCAATTCTCTTCCCTCGGAGGCGTCTATAACATGCTGTTTTTAAAAGAGAACAAAGCGCGCCCATTTTGTGGGCGACGGCAAAAAAGCCTTGTGCGCAGTCGACTTAAGGCGATCTTCTTCAAACTGTACACAACTTTATCCACACAAATTGTGGATAAGCTTTCAGCGTCATGGCGCGCGGTCGGCAGCAGTTGCAGAACATGGGCGCAGCGCTTGCCGCGCGTGTCGGCGCGGCAACATCTTCGCCGTGGGGTGCCTGCATGCCGATGCTTGAGCGAGGGGTTCGGAATCATCGAATCGGCGCGAGCTGGGGCGGGGATGAGGCAGACGCACGCATATTTTGAAATCGACCCCAAGCCTTGCTCAAAACTCCCGCAGAAGCTAAAGTGACGGCGGCAAAAATATTCCAGGAGAGTTAATTGTTTGCGCTTATCACCGCTGCGGGCTGGCCGATCTATCCGCTGTTGATCGCCTCGGTCATCGCGGTTGCCCTGATAATCGAGCGCCTGATGATGTTGCGCAAAGAAAAAATTGTGCCCGCTGATTTGCTGCGCAAGGTGGTCAACGCCTACCGGCAGCAGGGTGTGAATCCGCAGATGCTGGACCAACTCGCCAAGGATTCTCCGCTCGGGCAGGTTTTGGCCGCCGGCCTGAGAAACCACAGGAGTTCGCGCTATGTGATGAAGGAAGCGATCGAAGAGGCGGGACACGCAGTCTCGCACGAATTGGAGCGCTTCCTGACCACGCTGGGCACGCTGGCCACCATCGCCCCGCTGATGGGCCTGTTCGGCACTGTAGTGGGCATGATCGAAATCTTCGGCTCGCAATCGCCCACGGGCACCAATCCCCAGGTGCTGGCGCATGGCATTTCGGTGGCGCTGTATAACACCGCGCTCGGTCTGGTAGTTGCGATTCCGGCCATGATCTTCTACCGTCATTTCCGCGCCAAGGTCGACAGCTTTCTGGTGGACATGGAACAGCAGGCAAGCAAGCTGGTCGATCTGATACACGGCGAGCGCACCGACCTCGATGACGCCAAGCCGCAGCATTCCCCGGACAAGGCATGAATTTCCAGCGTTTCCAGGCAAAGGAAGCCCTGGAGATCAACCTCATCCCGCTGATAGATGTGCTGCTGGTGATCCTCATATTCCTGATGATCACTACCACCTACTCCAAGTATTCCGAACTGCAGATCAACCTCCCCACCGCCGATGCGCAGAAAGAACTGGAGCGGCCAAACGAAATCAACATCACGGTCAATGCCGGTGGGCAGTACACCATCAATCGCAGGCCGATCGCGTTCCGCGGCGTCACCGGCTTGTCCGACGAGATGCGCCGAGCTGCGGGCGATCTCGTGGACCCGGTAGTGGTGATCAACGCCGACGCCAACGCCACTCATCAGTCGGTGATCAACATCATGGAAGCGTCACGGCTGGCCGGCTACGGCCATATATCCTTCGCCACGCAAACGCGGACGCAATAAGACGATCCGCGCCGCCGCCGCGACCCTTGCCGGGGAGTGCATCAAGTGGACACAGGCTTTCCGGAAAAGCACTGGTATCGCCTTAGCGCGCTGTCGCTCCTGTTGTGGCCGCTGAGCCTGCTGTTTCGGCTCGTGCTGGTCTTGCGTCGGCTGGCGTACAGAAGCGGCGCTTTGCCCGTCGTCAGGCTGCCGGTGCCGGTGATCGTCGTCGGCAACCTCGTTGTAGGCGGCACCGGCAAGACACCGCTGGTACTGTGGCTCGCCTCGATGCTGAAGAAAGCCGGTCGCAAGCCCGGCATCGTCAGCCGCGGATATCGCGGCAGCGCGGCGGCGCCGCTGGAGGTTTCCGCCGCCAGCCCGGTCGATCTCGTAGGCGACGAACCGCTGCTGCTGGCGCGCGCCAGCGGCTGTCCGGTATGGATAGGGCGTGATCGCGCTACGGCTGCTTTGGGCCTGCTGGCAGCGCATCCGGAATGCGATGTGCTGCTGCTCGACGACGGGTTGCAGCATTACCGCCTGGCGCGCGATATCGAGATCGCGGTGGAAGACGAGCGCGGCGCCGGTAACGGATTTCTATTGCCAGCGGGACCTTTGCGCGAGCCGGTATCGCGCCGGGTCGATGCATGGGTGGTCAACTCGGCACCGGCCGGCACGCGCAGGCCCGCATACCGGATGGATCTGCGCGGCGACATGTTCCGCCGCGTCGCTGCGCCGCGGGAGAGCGTGCCGGCAACGCAATTCGCGCAAAAGAAGCTGCACGCCGTGGCCGGCATCGGCAACCCCAGGCGCTTTTTCGATCACCTCGCGCGACTGGGTTTGCCCACGGTGAACCACGCATTTCCGGACCATCACGCCTACAGCGCAGGCGAACTCGATTTCGGCGACTGCGAAGTGCTGCTTATGACCGAGAAGGATGCGGTAAAATGCGAAGCGTTTGCGCGCTCACACTGGTACGCGCTGCAGGTCGAGGCTGAGCTGGCCCCGGCATTTTTCGATTTCATCCTGGCGAAACTAAGAGCGTCTAACAGCAATGCTGTTAGACGTCCGATTTAGGGGAGCACGAGGGGCCGAGGAAGGGGAGGGGCCCTTCCTTTCCCTCCCTGATCCCCTCGTATTGTGAGGACTCTCAATGGACTCAAGACTGCTTGATATCCTGGTGTGCCCGATCTGCAAGGGGCCGCTGCTCTACCGCAAGGCCGAACAGGAACTCATCTGCAAGGCCGACCGGCTGGCCTTCCACATTCGCGACGGCATTCCGGTGATGCTCGAAGACGAGGCGCGCAAGATCGACCCCGCCGAAGAAATCCAGTAGCGGCGGGTTCCGGGCAATGCAGCGCGGCGGCCGCCTGCTGCCGAGAATCAGACTATAGCCGCGAGCGCGGCGCGGAGGAGTCCGGGGTTTTTTCGTCCCGGCCTTGATCCGCGCGCTGCGCGGCAGGAATCCCGACATCAAATGATTACCTTACGCCTACTCACGCTCGCGCGCGGCAGCAAGCTGTTGCTCGAAGGCGTCGATCTGACATTGCACGCCGGCCAGAAGATCGGCGTGGTCGGGCCGAACGGCTGCGGCAAGTCGAGCCTGTTCGCGCTGCTGCTCGGAGAGTTGCACCAGGAAGCGGGCGATCTGGAGCTGCCCGGGCAACTCACCGTCGCCCACGTGGCGCAGGATCTTGCGGCGAGCGCGCAGGCCGCGATCGAATTCGTCATCGATGGCGATGCGCCCCTGCGCGCGCTCGAACAGGAGCTTGCGCAAGCGCACGCGCGAGACGACGGCGAGCACCTTGCCGCGCTGTACGAAGCGTATGAGCACGCCGGCGGCTATACCGCGCGCAGCCGCGCCGCCAGCCTGATGCACGGATTGGGGTTTGCAGCGGGCGAACTGGAGCAGGCGGTGGAAGCGTTCTCCGGCGGCTGGCGCATGCGTCTGAAGCTCGCGCGCGCGCTCATGTGCCGCTCGGACCTGCTGCTGCTCGACGAGCCCACCAACCACCTCGATCTGGATGCGGTTATCTGGCTGGAGCAATGGCTGCGCGACTATCCCGGCACACTGCTGGCCATCTCGCACGACCGGGATTTTCTCGACGGCACCGTCGGGCACATCCTGGCGATAGAGCAATGCAGGGTGAAGTTGTATACGGGAAATTACTCGGCGTTCGAGGAACAGCGCGCGATGCAGCTTGCGCAGCAGCAGGCGGCCTACCAGAAGCAGCAGCGCGAGATTGCGCATCTACATTCCTATGTCGAGCGCTTTCGCGCCAAGGCGACCAAGGCGCGCCAGGCGCAGAGCCGGCTGAAGGCGCTGGCGCGGATGGAAGTCATCTCGCCGGCGCACGTGGATACGCCGTTCGATTTTCGCATGCGCGAACCACTGGCCGGCCCCGATCCTCTGCTCGTGCTGGAGGCGGCGGCGGCCGGTTACGACGGCCGCGCCGTGCTCACCGAAATCAAGCTCAGCATAGCAGCGGGCGCGCGCATCGGGCTGCTCGGACGCAACGGCGCGGGCAAGTCGACCCTGATCAAACTCCTCGCCGGTGCGCTTGCGCCGTTGCAGGGCACGCGCCAGGAAGGCAAGGGCCTCGCCATCGGCTACTTTGCCCAGCACCAGATCGACGTGTTGCGGCCGGACGAATCGCCGCTGCAGCATCTCGTGCGCATCGATGCGCGCACGCGCGAGCAGGAATTGCGCAATT
Organism: Burkholderiales bacterium; assembly: GCA_014860395.1. GTDB lineage: Bacteria > Pseudomonadota > Gammaproteobacteria > Burkholderiales > SG8-39 > 2-12-FULL-64-23. The sequence goes on from JACZJU010000304.1 coordinate 16,127, forward strand.
TCCTCGGCGGCTTCGATTTTCGCGGCGACATGGCGCTCGAACCCATCGCGCCGTTCTCCGGCGGCGAGAAAGCCAGGCTGGCTCTTGCGCTGCTTGTATGGCAGCGGCCCAATCTGCTGCTGCTGGATGAACCCACCAATCACCTTGATCTGGAAATGCGCCATGCGCTTACGCTCGCCCTGCAGGAGTACGAGGGTGCGATCGTGCTGGTGTCGCACGACCGCCACCTGCTGCGCACTACCGCCGACAGCCTGTGGCTGGTGGCCAACGGTGCGGTGCAGCCCTTCGACGGTGATCTGGACGATTACCGCGACTGGTTGCGCCAGCGCGAAGCGGGCGCCGTCGCGGCAGAGCCGGTCGGCGCGACGCGCAAACAGCAGAAGCGCGACGAGGCCGAAGCGCGCAACCGTCGCTATGCGCAGAAGCGGCCGCTGACGCAGCGTCTGGCGAAGCTCGAACGGCGCATGGCCGAACTGGAGCGCGAACGCGCGCTGCTCGGCAAATGGCTTGCCGACCCGGAGAGCTATGCCGATGCGAACAAGTTCAAGGCCGAATTGGCGCGCGAAGGAAAAATTGCCGCGGAGCTGACCAAGTCCGAAGAGGAATGGCTGGCGCTGCAGGCCGAGTTGGAGACGTTTGAATCGGAAAGCTCTGATTGAGTTGGTGACGAACTTGAGCTTCCGCTGGCTCGATGGATCCACGAGCGGGCGTGCCCAACTTGTGCAATATTCCGACTAGTTCACGGTTTTCGGCGCGGCCGTATCGTCGATGGCCGATTGAGCCTGCAGGGTCGGCAGTTCCAGCACGATATCCCAGTCGGATTTGGCCGCCGCGTTCTGCAACAGCTTGCACAGGGAATGCAGCAGGTTGTTGTCCAGCGTCAGGTTTATGCCCTGGCCGTCCTGCGGCAGCAGTCCCAGTACCAGGTTGCCGTGCTCGTCCTTGTTGGTCTGAATGCGCGCCACCAAAATAGGCTCGGGACCCAACGGCAGCTCACGCGGCACTTCTTCGAACGGATTCGCAAAATTGGCCTGGCGCAGCGCGCGCTCGTGCTGGATGCCGACCAGGGCGTCGCGCGCCTGCGGGTTGCTTTGCAGCGCGATTTCGGGGGAGGAGCGCAGGATATTCACCAGCTGTGGCCACAGCAGCCGCAGCGCGCGCCGCGTCAGCCACAAGCGCATTTCGAGCTGGTTGTCGGTGCTCACGCGCAATAGCAGACGATCCTGTTCGGGGATGAAGTCCAGCTTCAGTTGGTGCAGGCGCATGAGCGAACCTTAGCCCTATCAGAGCGCTTGATCAAATGCCGTGGCGCTGCATGGCCCAGGCGACATGCTCGCGCACCAGCAGCGATGCATCGTCGGCGCGGGAGCGCAGCGCGGCGTGCACGGTGGCGCTGCCTGGCGCATTGCCCAGACCCACGGCGAGGTTGCGCGACCAGCGCTCGAAGCCGATGCGGTGGATTGCGCTTCCGGCCATGCGCTCGCGGAACCGGCTCTCGCTCCAGGAGAACAGTTCCGCCAATTCCACATCGTCCAGTCCGTGGCGGACGCGGAAATCCGCTTCGCCGCTCACTTTGGCGTAGCGATTCCAGGGACAGACAAGTTGGCAGTCATCGCAGCCGTAGACGCGGTTGCCGATCAGCGGGCGCAACTCCAGCGGAATGGCACCCTTCAACTCGATGGTGAGATAGGAAATGCAGCGCCTGGCGTCGACGCGGTAGGGGGCGACGATCGCGCCGGTAGGGCACACGTCCAGGCATTTGCGGCAGCTGCCGCAGTGCTCTTCGACTGTCGCATCGATCGGCAGCGGCAGGTCCGTATAGATCTCTCCAAGGAAAAAATACGAACCGGCGTCGCGCGAGAGCAGCAGCGTGTGCTTCCCGCGCCAGCCCAGGCCACTCTTGGCGGCCAGTTCCACTTCCATCACTGGTGCCGAGTCGGTGTAGACGCGATGGCCGAAGTCGCCGATTTCGCGTTCTATGCGCTGCGCCAGCCGCTCGAGCCGGCGGCGCAGCACCTTGTGGTAATCGCGGCCGGTGGCGTAGCGCGCGATATAGGCTTTTTCGGCAGAGCCGATCACCGACCAGCCTTCGGCCGCCTGCGGCTTGTAATCCATGCGCGCGCTGATTATCCGCACGGTGCCGTGCCGCAGTTGCGCCGGGCGTGCGCGCTTCGGACCGTGCCTGGCCATGTAATCCATTTCTCCATGAAATCCCGCGGCGAGCCATTCGGCAAGGCCGGATTCAGCGCTGCCCAGGTCGGTGTCGGCGATACCCACGGCTTGGAAGCCTAGTTCGCGGCCCCAGATCTTGATGTCGCGCGCAAGGAGGGCGTAGTCCCGATTCATTCCTGTTGCGGACATAGCCTGGCTGCGGCGGCGTGGATCAGAGAAAGCGGTCGAGCAGCCGCCGACTCGCCCGGTCGAGCCGGTTGATATCGCGCACCAGGAAGTGGATGCCGTGGCTGTCCTCGATCAGCAGTCCGGACTTGCCGAGCCGGCGGATGTCTTCCTCGCCCCCCAGGAGCAGGGCGGCTTCGCCGCGATCAGTGTCGATTTTCCACGTGCTGGGCGTGGCGAAGCTGGAGACCTCGCGGATGCGCAGTATCTCCGGCATGAATTCACGCTGGGCGAGTTCATCTTCCACCAGTTGCCGCAGCGCCGCGGGCAAGAGTTCGAGCCGCTCGATCCAGCCGGCTTCGTGGCCATCCGGGCCGAGGAGCGCAATGCCCTCGCCGGGCGCGGCGATGGGAAAGGCGCGCACCGGGTAGATGCCTTCGCAGATGGTGCCATCGGCGGCGGTCAGCACCAGTCGGCCGAAGTTGTTGCGCTTGAGCTGGAAATCCGGCGCCTGCATCATTCTTCCTTCGCCTTGTGTTCGACCTTCCACGCCGGCTCGGTGGTCTCGTCGAGATCGACGTCGATGTTGCGCGCCTGGGCTTGGTAGAGGCGATAGTAGGCGCCTTCGCGCGCCATCAGTTCGTCGTGATTGCCCACTTCGACAATGCGGCCGCGGTCGAGCACCACCAGGCGGTCGGCGCGCCGTAGCGTGGACAGGCGGTGGGCGATGGCGATGGTGGTGCGTCCGCGCACGAGGTTGTCGAGCGCCGTCTGGATCTCCTTTTCCGTTTCGGTATCCACAGACGAGGTGGCTTCGTCGAGAATCAGCATGTGCGGGTCGATGAGCAGGGCGCGCGCGATGGAGATGCGCTGGCGCTCGCCGCCGGAGAGGCCCTGGCCGCGCTCGCCTACCAGCGAATCATATCCCTGCGGCAGGCGCAGGACGAACTCGTGGGCGTGCGCGGCGCGCGCGGCGGCGACGATCTGCTGGCGCGAGGCCTCCGGCTTGCCGTAGGCAATGTTGTCGGCAACGGTGCCGAAGAAGAGGAAGGGCTCCTGCAGCACCAGGCCGATGTTGCGGCGGTAATCTGCGACCGCGAACGAGCGGATGTCGATGCCATCGAGGCGGATTGCGCCTTCGGTTACGTCGTAGAAGCGGCAGATGAGGTTCACCAGCGTGGTCTTGCCCGATCCGCTGTGCCCCACCAGGCCTATCATCTCACCGGGTTCGACGGTCAGATCGACGCCGCGCAGCACCGAGCGGTTGCCGTAGCGAAAGCCGACGTCGCGAACCTCAATGCGTCCTTGCACCTGCTCGAGGCGGACTGGCTTGATCGGTTCCGGCACGCTGGAGACGTGGTCGAGGATGTCGAATAGGCGCTTGGCGCCGGTGGCGGCGCGTTGCGTCGCGGAAACGATGCGGCTCATCGAATCCAGCCGCGTGTAGAAGCGCGAGATATAGGCGATAAAAGCGGTGAGCACGCCCACGGTGATCTGGTTCCTCGACACCTGCCAGATGCCGAAGCCCCAGACGACGAGCAGGCCGATTTCCGTGAGCAGGGTTATGGTCGGCGAGAACAGCGACCAGATGCGGTTGACCCGGTCGTTCACAGTAAGATTGATCGCGTTGGCGGCGTGGAAGCGCTGGGTTTCGCGGCCTTCCTGGGCGAAGGCCTTCACCACGCGGATGCCGGGAATGGTGTCGGCCAGCACGTTGGAGATCTCGGACCAGATGCGGTCGGCCTTCTCGAAGCCTATGCGCAGTCGGTTGCGCACCAACTGGATCATCCAGGCGATGAAGGGCAGCGGCAGCAGTGTGACCAGCGCCAGCCAGGGATCGACGGAAAGCAATATGACCGCGGTCATCGCGATCATGAGCACGTCCGTGGCGAAATCGATCACATGCACCGAGAGGAACTGGCAAATGCGATCGGATTCAGAGCCGATGCGCGTCATCAGATCACCGGTGCGCTTGCCGCCGTAGTATTCGAGTGAGAGTTGCATCAGGTGCTCGAAGGTCGTGGTGCGCAGGTCAGAGCCGATATGCTCCGCCACCAGCGACAGGATATAGGTCTTCACCCAGCCCAGGCCCCAGGCCAGCACAGCCGCGCCGAGCAGCCCGCCCAGCAGCAAACTGACCAGGCCGGTATCGATGGGCTTGCCGTTCTGGTAAGGAATCAGAACGTCGTCCATCAGCGGCATGATCAGGTAGGGCGGAACCATGGCGGCGGCCGTCGACACCAGCGTGAGTACGAAGCCCCAGAACAGGGGCCAGCGGTAGGGCCGGGCAAAGCGTCCCAGCCGCAGCAGGGCGCGCGTCGACGGTGGCGCGTGGGTCTCGGGGGAGCAGACGGGGCATTCCTCCTGGCCTGCTTCCAGCGGGGCACTGCATTTGGGGCAGAGGTCCGCCTCCAGTCGCTCGATCGCTTGGCCAGAGATGTGGCGCACGCGTTGCCTCTCGAACGCGTGGACCAGGCGCAGCGCAGCCGGATTTCGACCTATGGTGTAACGCCAGGTGGCGAGGCGGCGCGCCTCGTCATGCAGTTCCAGTGTGCCGACCCCAGCGTGATCATGGTGAACCAGGCTGAGTTCCGGGCGGAAAGCCCAATCGCGCCACGCCGGTTCCCCCGACTGGCGCGCGAGCAGGCGTCGGTCGGTAAGTGCAAGCAGCCCGCTGCAATAGTGCAGTCCCGCGTCCAGATCTGTCTCCAGGCAGACTTGAAGCCGCTCCTGAGCGCCCAGGCCTGCCTCGAGTTCTGCCTGCCACCCTTCGGGCAGCGGGGGAATCTGGCCCAGGCCATTGGAAGTGTTTGATATCATTTATGGAATGGAGTGCCGCCGGGGGTGTCAGCCGTGCAAAGCCTATTTTTCCGGCAAGTATATGCCGAATAACGCTTTCCTCACCCGGCGTGTCGACCGGAAGCGGTAATATTCTCGTAATCAGGTAGACTTGGCGCCGGGCTACTGCGTTAAGCGCTTTCGGTTTGAACAAGAGCCCGCTGCAAAATGAATTTTCCAGCGACCGATTTAGGGGAGTATGGGGGGGCATCCCCTCATTTTGAAATCGGTTCTAATTCTCTGCCAGGCGGCCAGTTCGGCGCCGAGGCCGGAACGTGAAATACAACGATATCGAATTCCTGCGGCTAAACCCGCTACGCGGACCGAACCTGTGGACCTACCGCCCCATCATCGAGGCCTGGGTCGATATCGGAGATCTGGAAGACGCGCCCTCCAACACCATCCCGGGCTTTTACGAGCGGCTCACCTCCTGGCTGCCGTCGCTGATCGAGCACCGCTGCAGCGTCGGCGAGCGCGGCGGTTTCCTCGAGCGCCTGCGCGAAGGCACCTGGGCGGCCCACATCCTGGAACACGTCACCCTCGAATTGCAGAACCTCGCCGGTCAGCGCACAGGCTTTGGCAAAGCGCGCCAGACCTCGAAGCGCGGTGTCTATCGCGTCGTCGTTCGCTCGCGCCAGGAACAAGTCACACGCGCCTGCTTCGAGGCCGCGCGCGACTTGGTGATGGCGGCCATCAACGACACATCCTTCGACATGCCGGGCACGATCGAGAGACTGCGCGAGACGGCGGATTCGCTTTGCCTGGGCCCAAGCACGCAAAGCATCGTCGATGCGGCGATCGAGCGACGCATCCCCACAATCCGCCTCAACGAAGGCAACCTGGTGCAGATCGGCTATGGTTGCCGGCAGCGACGCATCTGGACCGCAGAAACCGACCAGACCAGCGCCATCGCCGAGAGCATCTCGAGTGACAAGGATCTGACCAAGAGCTTGCTGGCGGCCTGCGGCGTGCCGGTGCCCGAAGGACGCATCGTCGAGAGCGCCGAGGATGCCTGGGAAACGGCGGAGGACATCGGTCTGCCGGTGGTGGTCAAGCCACGCGACGGCAACCATGGCCGTGGCGTTTCAACCGATCTCAAGACGCAGAAGGAAGTCGAGGACGCCTTCCGCGTTGCCGACACGGAAGGCAGCGACGTCATGGTCGAACGCTTCGTGCCGGGCGATGAGCATCGCCTGCTGGTGGTCGGAGGCCGGGTCGTCGCGGCGGCCAAGGGCGAAACTGCCTGGGTAGTCGGCGACGCCCGCGCCAGCATCGCCGAGTTGATTGACAGGCAGCTCAACAGCGATCCGCGACGTGGCCCCATGGAGCACTTTCCGCTTGGCGTGATCTCGCTCGAGGACGACGCGGCCGTCGTGCTTGAACTGAAGCGGCAGGGCTATACGCCCGAGTCGGTTCCCGGCGAGGGCAAGAGAGTGTTGATCCAGCGCAACGGCAACGTCGCCATCGATGTCACCGATCTCGTACACCCAGATGTCGACGCCGTTGTGTCGCTCGCCGCCCGCGTGGTGGGTTTGGACATCGCCGGCGTCGACGTCGTCGCCGAGGACATCTCGCGCCCGCTGGAAGAGCAGCGCGGCGCCATCGTCGAAGTGAATGCCGGGCCCGGCCTGCACATGCATCTGATGCCAGCCGAGGGCAAGCCGCGGCCGGTCGGCAAAGCAATCGTGGACAGTTTGTTCCCCGAAGGTGATAAAGGCCGCATTTCGATAGTCGGCGTCGCCGGCACGCGGGGCACCTCGTTGATCGCGCGGCTGGTCGCTTGGCTGATCCATCTGTCGGGCAAGCCGGTGGGGCTGGTCTGCCGCGATGGCTTGTTTCTCGATTGCCGCCGGGTGGACAAGAACGATTGCGCCAACTGGGATGCCGGGCAGCGACTGCTGATCAACAAATCACTGGACGCGGCCGTATTCGAGAACGGCGCAGAACTGATTCTCAGCCAAGGCGTCGCCTATGACCGCTGCCTGGTCGGTATAGTGACCGATGTCGAGGGCGCCGAGACGCTCGGCCACTACGACATTCGCGAAGCGGAGCAGGTGTTCCGTGTTCTGCGCACCCAGGTGGACATCGTACTTCCTGAAGGTGCCGCCGTACTGAATGCAGCCGATCCCCTTGTCATGCGCATGGCTGAGCTGTGCGACGGCGGCATCATTCTCTACGGTCTCGATCCGGAGCTTCCGGCCATGGTCGAGCAGCGCGCCTGCGGCGGCCGTGCACTGTTCTTGCGCGACAATCGCATTCTGCTGGCGCAGGGCGCGGTTGAAAGCGTGCTCGCAGGGCTTCCAGCCTTCGCCATGCGCAAGAACGAAGGCGCGCACGATGCTGACACCGTAGCCATGCTGCTGGCTGCCACAGGCGCGGCCGTGGCACTGGACATTCCGGCCGATATCATCCGCGTCGGCATCGAGACCTTCGAGCCTGACTGCAGCGACAAGCAGCCGGAGCCAGACCGACTGCGCAACGCGGCCAATCTATAAGGACGCCATGGGAATTTTGAAACAGGCCCCAATGCAAGACAGCCTTCGAAAGTCGAATTGATGGAAGTTTCACGAATTCGCGCGTTGCGCGGTCCCAACCTGTGGAGCCGAAATACCGCGATCGAGGCAGTGGTCCACTGCAGCGACGCCGAGTGCGCACTGTCCGGACTACCCGGTTTCGAGGCTCGCCTGCGCTCCCGTTTTCCCGATATCGGTCCGATGCGGCAGATCGGCCAGGTAGGGGACATTTCCGTCGCCCATGCGCTCGCCTTCGCTACCCTAAACCTGCAGGTGCAGGCCGGTTGCCCGGTTACTTTCACCCGTGTGACGCAGACGGTCGAACCCTGTGTCTTCCAGGTCGCCGTCGAGTATACGGAGGAGGCCGTCGGCCGACTCGCCCTTACGCTTGCAGAGCAACTCTGGCGCGCAGCCACCGAGGATGCACCGTTCGACCTGGCAGAGGCGCTCGCACGCCTGCGCGAACTCGACGAGGACGAGCGCCTTGGGCCCAGTACCGGCGCCATCGTCCGGGCCGCTGCCGCACGCGGCATTCCCTCGCGCCGCCTCACAAAAGGCAGCCTGGTCCAGTTTGGTTGGGGCAGCCGCCAGCGCCGTATCCAGGCCGCGGAAATCGACCGCACGGGCGCCATCGCGGAAGCCATCGCGCAGGACAAGTCGCTCACCAAGCGCCTGATCGAAGCGGCCGGGGTGCCGATTCCACCGGGCCGCGCTGTCGCCGACGCCGACGACGCCTGGGCCGCCATGCAGGAAATCGGCGGGGCGGTGGTGGTCAAGCCGCAAGACGGCAACCAGGGCAAGGGCGTCACGGTGAACGTCGTGACACGCGAACATTTGCTGGGAGCTTATGCCACGGCGGCGGAGTATGGCTCCCCCGTCTTGATAGAACAATTCATCCCGGGCCATGATTTCCGCATGCTGGTGGTAGGCAGGAATCTGGTGGCGGCGGCGCGCCGCGATCCGCCCCAAGTGACCGGCGATGGCGTACACACCGTGCGCGAGCTGGTCGAACAGGTCAATCTTGATCCGCGCCGCGGTGAAGGTCACGCCACATCGCTGACGAAAATACGCTTCGACGACGTCGCCCTGCGCCGCATGGCGCTGCAGGGTTTCAGCGCCGAGTCGGTGCCGTCGCAGGGCACGCGCGTCGTTTTGCGCAACAACGCCAACCTGTCCACCGGCGGCACGGCTACCGACGTTACCGACGACGTGCACCCGGAGGTGGCGGCGCGGGCGGTTGCGGCGGCACAGATGGTGGGCCTGGACATCGCCGGCGTCGACGTGGTCTGCGAAACCCTGCAAAGGCCGCTGGAAGAGCAGGGGGGCGCCGTCGTCGAGGTGAATGCCGCACCCGGGCTGCGCATGCATCTCATGCCGTCGGCCGGCAAGGCGCGCGCAGTCGGCGAAGCCGTGATCGCCGACATCTTCGCCGAGGGCGAGGACGGGCGCATTCCGGTGGTGGCGGTGACCGGTACCAACGGCAAGACCACCACCGTGCGCCTGATCGCGCACCTGCTGTCGCGCAGCGGATTGCGCACCGGCATGACCTGCACAGACGGCGTCTATGTCGGCGGGCGCCGCATCGACAGCGGCGACTGCGCCGGTCCGAAAAGCGCGCGCAACGTGCTGTTGCACCCCGAGGTCGACGCGGCGGTATTTGAGACTGCCCGCGGCGGCCTGTTGCGCGAAGGCCTCGCCTTCGACCGCTGCAACGTGGCGGTGGTGACCAACATCGGCGAGGGCGATCATCTCGGACTCAATTACATTGCCACTGTAGAGGACCTCGCCGTGCTGAAGCGCGTCATCGTGCAGAACATCGCGCCCGACGGCATGGCCGTGCTGAACGCCGCCGACCCCATCGTCGCCAGAATGATCGACAACTGCCCCGGCGCCGTCACTTTCTTCGCCGCCGACCGCAACCATGCGGTGATGGCTACGCACAACGCCAGGGGGAAACGCGTCGTCTATGTGGACGACAATGCGATCGTCGCCGCCGAACACGGCGCCGTCGCGCACAGGATTGCGCTGGCGGAGGTGCCGCTCACGCACAAGGGGGCGATAGGTTTCCAGGTTGAGAATGCGATGGCGTCGGTGGCTGCAGCGTGGGCGCTGGGTCTGGACTGGAACGTGATTCGCGCGGGGCTGAACTCATTCGGCAGCGATGTTCAAACCGTTCCCGGCCGCTTCAATGTGTTCGATTACCTGGGTGCGAGCGTGATCGCCGATTACGGCCACAATCCGGATGCCATCCTGGCGCTGGTGCGTGCGGTGGAGGCCATGCCCGCGCGGCGCCGCTTGATGGTCATCAGCGGCGCTGGCGACCGGCGCGACAAGGACATTCGCCGCCAGACCGAAATCCTGGGCGACGCCTTTGACGAGATTCTCCTGTATCAGGATCAATGCCAGCGCGGGCGCAAGGACGGCGAGGTGATCGAACTTCTGCGCCAGGGCCTCGCGCAGGCCAAGCGCGTTTCCGCGATTGAGGAAATACGCGGCGAGTTCCTTGCCATCGACACCGCTCTCGCGCGTCTGCAGCCGGGCGACCTTTGCCTGATCCTGATCGACCAGGTGGAGGCGGCGCTTGATCATATTGCCCGTCGGCTCGCCGAAGTCGCGATCAGGCCGACTGAAACTGCTGCTCAAAACGACACCCAGCCCGTCAAGAAGCAGAGCGTCAGCCTCTGAGCTTTCTTCCACCCTGGCCTCATCTACTCACGAGTACGGCATGCTCAAGATCCACCTGCCCGACGAAGCCGCGACGCTGGCACTGGGCGCGCGTCTGGCAGGGGTGATCGTGCCGGGCTTGTCGCTGTATCTGCATGGCGATTTGGGCAGCGGCAAGACTACGCTGGCGCGCGGGCTGTTGCGCGGCCTGGGCTACGGCGGGCGGGTGAAGAGCCCGACCTATACCCTGGTTGAACTTTATACCGTTTCTAGGTTAAACTTGTACCACTTTGATTTTTATCGCTTCAGAGACCCGAAGGAGTGGCGTGATGCGGGCTTCAGCGAATACTTCAACGACACCTCGGTATGCCTGGTCGAATGGCCGGAAAAGGCCGCCGGACTATTGCCCGTCGCGGACCTCGATCTTGCACTTGAGTTCGCGGGCGACGGGCGTGACCTGAGCATACGTGCCGGAACCGAAAGTGGCCAAGCATGTTTAGACCGACTGGTGCAAATGCCCTTCTGAACCGTCCCGCAAGCGGTGGCAAGCGAATGCTTGCGCAATTCCTCGGCAAACTCCAACTCATTCTGTTCGCATGCGCTTGTGCGGCAGGCAGCGCAGGCGCCGCCGAGCGCATCGCCGCAATGCGCGTCTGGCCGGCGCAGGATTACACCCGCATTACCATCGAGTCGGACCGGCCGCTGCGGCATGAATTGCTGCTGGTGAAGAACCCGGACCGCCTGGTGCTCGACCTGGAAGATGTAGACTTCACCAGCGTGCAGCAGCAGATTGCGGACAAGATTCTGCCGGATGATCCCTACATCGCACAGATGCGCGCCGGGCGCTACAAACCCGGGGTGGTGCGTGTGGTGCTGGATCTCAAGACCGAGGTGCGGCCGCAGATTTTCACACTCAAACCCGTGGGCGAATACGGTCATCGTCTGGTGCTCGACGTCTACCCGCTGACGCCGGTCGATCCGCTCATGGCGCTGGTGCAGAAGTCCGAAGTGGGCGGAGCGGAAGAGGAAGTCGCGGCAAGCGCGGCGCAAGACACATCCGCGCCCGATGCCGGACCCGCCCGCCGGCGCGAACAAGCCGCCGAGGGCAGGCCGGCGGTGGCGCGCCTGGTGACCATAGTCGTCGATGCCGGGCACGGCGGCGAGGATCCGGGCGCCAGGGGCCGCCGCGGCAGCCGCGAGAAGAACGTGACCCTCCTCATCGCGAGAAAGCTCAAGGCCATCATCGACGCCGAGCCCAATATGCGCGCCGTGCTCACCCGCGACGGCGACTATTTCATCCCGTTGCAGGTGCGCGTGCAAAAAGCGCGCAGAGTGCATGCCGACTTGTTCGTGTCGGTGCACGCCGACGCCTTCGTCAAGCCGCATGCGCGCGGCTCTTCGGTATTCGCCCTGTCGGAACGCGGCGCCACCAGCACTGCCGCGAAATGGCTGGCCAAGCGCGAAAACGACGCCGACCTGATCGGCGGAGTGAACCTCGACATGAAGGACCGCTATCTGGCGATGACGCTCGCCGACCTGAGCCTGACGGCGCAGATCAACGACAGCCTCAAGCTGGGCAAGGCAGTGCTGTCCGAATTGGGCGGGGTCAACGCGCTGCACAAGGGCGATGTGGAGCAAGCCGGCTTCGCCGTGTTGAAGGCTCCCGACATACCCTCGATCCTGGTGGAAACCGCGTTCATCAGCAATCCGCAAGAGGAACGCAAGCTCAACGACGAGGCCTACCAGGAGAAAATGGCGCAGGCCATATTCAAGGGCATCAAGCGCTATTTCACCAAGAATCCGCCCTTGGCCAGATCCACGCTGGCAGCCGCCGAAACAACCAAGTAGTTGTGAGCGTAGCTGGGTCGAGTCATTGTCGGCTCAGGCGCGGCGCAGTCGATGCCTGGCGTACTCGATCGCGATCGGCGCCACCGACAGGCCGATAATTCCGAATATCACCAGCGTCAGGTTGTTCCTGATGAAGCCGATATTGCCGAAGAAGAAGCCGGCGTAGAGCAGGCTCGCGACCCAGAGCACGCCGCCGGCGATGTTGAACATCTGGAAGCGCGCGTGCGTCATGCTGCCGACACCGGCGACAAACGGCGCGAAGGTGCGGATGATGGGCACGAAGCGCGTGATGATGATGGTCTTGCCGCCGTGGCGCTCGTAGAACTCGTGCGTACGCTCGAGCGCGCGCCGGTTGAACCAGCGCGAGTCCTCCCAGTGGAAGACTTTCGGGCCTATGTAGCGGCCGATCCAGTAATTCGTCGTGTTGCCGAGGATAGCGGCGGCGATGAGCAGGGCGGCGAGCGCGTGCACGTTCAGCTCCGCCGCAGCCCACAGCGTGCCGGCGACGAACAGCAGCGAATCCCCTGGCAGGAATGGCGTCACTACCAGCCCGGTTTCGCAGAATACGATCAGGAACAACAGAAGATAGACCCAGACGCCGTACTGCTGCAGCAGGCTCGCGAGGTGTTTGTCGAGGTGGACCAACAGGTCCCAGAAGAACAGCAGCAAATCCAAGTCATTTCCCAGGTGGTCGTTACGAAATGCGGGATATCCCCCGAGGGGACTTTCCCGTCAAGCGGGATCGAGACCTTCGGGGTGTCTTCCCTCATACTCCCCCAATTCAGGCCCGTTTCGTCAATTCTGAAACGGCCTCTCAACGGAGGCAGCGCGTATTCTAACCCGGCTATAATTCGTCATGCCCGCGATTCACCTGCTTCCCGACACTCTGATCAGCCAGATCGCCGCCGGCGAAGTGGTGGAACGCCCGGCCTCGGTGCTGAAGGAACTGCTGGAGAACAGCCTCGACGCAGGTGCCAGCGAACTTAGCGTCAGCCTGATGCAGGGCGGGATAAAGCAGCTCAAGGTGACGGACAACGGCGGCGGCATGGAGGCGGCGGAACTGCCTCTGGCATTCGCGCGCCACGCCACCAGCAAGATTGCCAGCCTCGACGACCTCGAACAGGTGCGTTCGCTCGGGTTTCGCGGCGAGGCGCTGGCCTCGATCGCCTCCGTCGCGCGCGCCGCGCTCACCACCCGCACAGAGCAGGCGCCGCATGCGTGGAGTCTCAGCGCCGAGGGCGGGGAACAGGGCGCGGTGCAGCCAGCCGCCCATGCGCTTGGCACCAGCGTCGAAGTCGGCGACTTGTATTTCAACACGCCGGCACGGCGCAAGTTCCTGCGCACCGAGGCGACCGAGTTCGGTCATTGCGAGGACGTGTATCAGCGCATCGCGCTCTCACGGCCTGATGTCGCCTTCAGCTTGCGGCACAACGGCCGCGTGGTCTCGCATCTTCCGGCGGGCGACGCCGCGCGGCGCATCGCCGCGGTCGTGGGCGAGGAATTCGCCGCTGCGGCGCGCTCGCTCGACGAGTATGCCTCCGGCCTGCGGCTTTCCGGTCTTGCCGGTTCGCCCACGTTCTCGCGCAGTTCGCGCGATGCGCAGTACGTCTTCGTCAACGGCCGCTTCGTGCGCGACAAGCTGCTCGCGCATGCGCTGCGCCAGGCCTATCAGGACATGCTGCACGGCGATCGCCACGCAGCCTACGTGCTGTTCCTGGAACTCGATCCGCTGGGCGTGGACGTGAACGTGCACCCGGCCAAGACCGAGGTGCGCTTTCGCGATGCGCGCGCCATCCACCAGTTCGTGTTCCACGCCGTGAGCAAAGCGCTATCGGGCAGCGCCGCGCAGACGCGGGCTACCGCGGCTCAGCCTGTGCCCGCGGCGGGCGGCACGAATTTCCAGCGCGTGCCGTATCAGTCCAGCTTGGGCGTGGCGCAGCCGGCGGCCGCTTATCAGGCGATGTTTTCGCCGCCGCCAGGGTTGGTCGCTGCGCCAGCCGGCGCCGCGGCGCGAACGGCATTCGAGAGCATACGCGCCGGTGCACCGGCCGAGGAGGAAACCGACGCGCCCTTGGGCTATGCGGTCGCGCAATTGCACGGCATCTACATCCTGGCGCAGAACCGCCAGGGCCTGGTGCTGGTGGACATGCACGCGGCGCACGAGCGCATCCTCTACGAGCGGCTCAAAAGCGCACTGGATACGCAGGGCATGAGCACGCAAAAACTGCTGATACCGGTGACCTTCAATGCCGACCGGCTGGAAGTGGCGACGGTGGAGGAGCAAGCCGGCGTGTTGCAGCAGCTGGGCTTCGACATAGCCCCGCTGTCGCCGACCGCGCTCGCGGTGCGCGCAGTGCCGTCCATGCTTGCTTCCGCGGATGCTGCGGAATTGGCACGCGCGCTGCTGCGCGACGTGCGCGAATTCGGCGGCAGCCGCGTCCTCACCGAGCACCAGCATGAGCTGCTCTCGACCATGGCTTGCCATGGCGCGGTGCGCGCGCACCGGCCGCTCTCCGTCACCGAAATGAATGCGCTGCTGCGCGAAATGGAA
>JACZJU010000305.1 GCA_014860395.1 Burkholderiales bacterium
CCGCCAAGGGGGGAACGCTGTTGGCGACTGACGTGGATGCCGGCGCGACGAAAACATTTGACGTCACGGGCGGAATTCCCTCGTCGGCGCTGACGGGCTACAACCTGGTTTCGGCGGGGAGCTACGGCAAGCTGTACGTGAACAGTGTGAGCGGGGCGTACCGCTTCGCCCCCAATAGCACCGCAATCAATGCGCTTCCGGAAGGGACAAATACCAGCGACAATTTTACGTTGACCGTTTCCGACGGCGCGGGCGGTACAGCCAGTCAGGGCCTGGCCGTAAATTTTCACGGCGCGAACGACGCCTCGGTGATCTCCGGCGTTACCGGGCCGCTGCAGTACACCGTCGGCCAAAGTCCGACTGTGGTGGCCCCTGCCCTGACACTGAGCGATGCGGACAGCGGCGCCGCCACGATCACGCATGCCGAGGTTGCGATCAGCGCGGGTTACACAGAAAACTCGGTCCTGGAATTTGATCTTCCGGTCGGCGGCCCTATCTCTGGCCAGTTTGACGAGCTCACCGGCGTGCTGAGCTTCACCGGCACAGCGAGCTTGGCCGAGTACCGAGCCGCCCTGGCCTCGGTAACGTTCCATACCAACACCATCGGCGTGCGCACGATCAGCTTTACCGTTTTTGATGATGGGGTTGCCAGCTTAACCGTTGATACCTCGAGCATAAGTCTCGAGGGCCTTACCACGGATGGTTTCAAGATTCCCGGGGAGGTCGCGGGCGACGCTTCGGGCTTCGGCATGCGCGGCGCCGGGGATGTGAACGGCGACGGCTATGCCGACCTCATCATCGGCGCGCCGTTTTCCGACGCGAACGGCGTATCCAGCGGCCGCAGCTACGTGGTATTCGGCAAAGGCACGGCTTTCGACCCTGAGGTCCCGCTTTGGTCGCTCGATGGCAGCGACGGCTTCCGCCTGACCGGCGCGGCAGCAGGCGATGCTTCTGGCTGGGCCGTCAGTGACGCGGGCGACGTGAACGGCGACGGCTTTGCCGACGTGGTTATCAGCGCGGTTTACGCCAGTCCGAACGGATCATCCGGCTACTACGAAACTGGCGCGGCTTACGTGGTATTCGGCAAAGCTTCTTTTTCGAACGACCTGGACGCAAACGCGAACCTGAACCTCGGCGACCTCACTGGCAGCAACGGTTTCCGCCTGTCTGGCATGCAGACATATGACCACGTGGGTATCACCGTCAACGCCGCAGGCGACGTGAACGGCGACGGCTTTGGCGACGTCATCGTCGGCGCACCCTATGCCGGCCCTAACGGATTCTTTTCCGGCGCAGGATACGTGGTGTTCGGCCAAGCCTCAGGCTTTGCGCCCAACCTGGACCTATCCGATCTCGACGGCAACAACGGCTTCCGCATCCCCGGGCTGGCGGCATACGACCGTACCGGCACCAGGATGGACGGCGCCGGGGACATCAACGGCGACGGCATTGACGACCTGATCATCGCGGCCGTTGGGGCAGACCGCGTTGGCGCGGAAAATTCCGGCGCCGTTTACGTGGTGTTCGGCAAGGCGGGGGGCTTTACTGCCGACCTGGACTCTTCCACTCTCAACGGCACGACTGTCGACGGCACCAATGGTTTCCGCATCTCCGGCGCTGCGGCAGGCGACATGCTCGGCTGGGGGCTGAGCGGGGCGGGAGACATGAACGGCGACGGTTTTGCCGACGTGATCGTCAGTTCGCAGCACGCAACTGTCGATGGCGTCGCCTCCGGCGCGGCCTATGTAGTGTTTGGCAAGGAGTCAGGCTTTGCATCCGACCTGAACGTTTCCGCACTTGACGGCGATAATGGCTTCCGCATCGCCGGCGGCGCGGCAGGCGACCAAGCCGGCTTCAGCGTCAGAGCGGCGGGGGATTTCAATGGCGACGGATACGACGATATTATCGTCGGCGCTCCCGGGGCAAAGACGGGGGACTCCCCCGCTGGTCAAAGCTACGTGGTGTTTGGCAAGGCCTCGGGCTTCGATGCCAGCTTGGATCTATCTACGCTCGGCGGCAGCGACGGATTCCGGGTGTCCGGCGTAGGGACCGGTGACGACTCGGGCTATCAGGTGAGCGCAGCCGGAGACATAAACGGCGACGGCTTCGACGATATTGCGGTCTCTTCCTCGCGCGCTTCGCCGCACGGGCAGACTCAGGCCGGCGAGACCTATGTGATTTTCGGCGCAAAACTGGTTGTCGGAGGAGAGACCTTCCTCGGCGGCACCGGGAACGACACGCTCACAGGCTTGTTCGCGGTTGATCCCGATACGGGCTTGCCCATACCGATAGACGAGAACTTCATCGGCGGCCAGGGCAACGACACGATCTATGGCAACGGCGGTAACGACGCATTCTCCGGCGGCGCTGGCGACGACACGATACACCTGGGCGCGCCCGGTGATTCGGCTATCGATTTCATCAAAATCAACGGCGGCAGCGGGTTCGATACGCTGGTGCTCGACACAAGCGCGGCAGAGCTCGATTTGACCGTGCCCGGCGCAGACCGGATACACGGCATCGAGCGCATAGACCTTGGCGGCGGCGGCAACACCCTGGTCCTCGACATTCGCGACGTGCTCAACCTGTCCGACACCAGTAATCAGTTGTTTATCACCGGTCAAGCCGGAGACTCGGTGACCTCTCACGGATGGACGCTGGCCGCCAGCGGTATTGTCGACCACGGCATTACCTATGATAGCTACACGCAGGGTATCGCAAACCTGCTGATAGACCAGCAGTTGCTGGCAGCCAACGGCGGCACAAACGTTAGTCTGAGCTGACGCAGCCGCCCGCTGGTGCAAGCCGGCTGCGCTCAGAGAAACAGCCCGCATGGCCGGTTGTGCGAAATCCAGCCGGTCACCATGTGCCGTTGCAGTCGCTATCACCAGATCCCGCTTTGCCCGGCCCCAGGGTTACGCACTAGAATAGGGAAAAAGGACCGTAACCGTGAATGCCCCCTCGCCGGAAGCCGCGGCGCCGCCCAAATTCGAAATCACCCCCTCGCGCCAGTTCCCCGACTGGATGGCCGAGCAGCGCCTGAGCCTCGCCTTCACCACCTATCAGGCGGGCAAGCTGTTTCTGATCGGCATGAATCCAAAAGGGCGCCTGTCGGTGTTCGAGCGCACCTTCAACCGCTGCATGGGCCTTGCGGGTGACGGCCAGACGCTGTGGATGAGCACGCTGTATCAGATGTGGCGAATGGAGAATGCGCTCGCGCCCGGCCAGACGGCCGAGGGCTATGACCGCTTCTACATCCCGCGCACCGCCTACACTACGGGCGACCTCGACATACACGACATCGGCATCGGCAGCGACGGCAAGCCGGTGTTCATCGCCACCTTGTTCGGCTGCGTCGCGACCCTGAGCGAAACGCACAGCATCCGGCCGTTGTGGAAGCCGCCGTTCATCTCGCGCCTGGCGGCCGAGGATCGCTGCCATCTGAACGGACTGGCGATGGCCGAGGGCGTGCCGCGCTACGCGAGCGCGGTGAGCAAGTCGGATGTCGCCGACGGTTGGCGCGAGAAGCGCCGCGACGGCGGCGTGGTGATCGACATGGGCACCAACGAAGTCGTGCTGGGCGGACTGTCGATGCCGCATTCGCCGCGCCTGGCCGAGGGCCAACTCTATCTTGCGGACTCCGGCACCGGGCGCTTTGGACGCGTGGATCTCGCCCGTGGCGCGTTCGAGGAAATCGCGTTCTGCCCCGGCTACATACGCGGCGTCGCCATCCACAAGAACTTCGCGGTGGTAGGCATGTCGCGGCCGCGGCACAACAAGACCTTCTCCGGCCTCGCGCTGGACGACGAACTGAAGCGGCGCGAGGTGGAGCCGCGCTGCGGCCTGATGGTGATCGATCTCGCGAGCGGCGACATCGTCCACTGGCTGCGCCTCGAAGGCATCGTCGAGGAACTCTACGACGTGGTGCTATTGCCCGGCGTGGCGCGGCCGATGGCACTAGGGCTGGTGTCGGACGAAATCCGGCGCACGGTCAGCCTGGAGAACGATTTGCCGGCGGCCGCGCCATAGCGCCAGACAAGGAATCACATTGACCCTGCGCATCTGCCTCTTCACCTTGCTGCTCAGCGCCGGCCTCTCGGCCCCGCCCGCCGTGGCCGATACGCTGGCCGATGCGCTCACCCGCGCGGTCGCGAACATGCCCGAGGTGCGCGCGGCGCGCGCCAACCAGCGCGCGAGCGAGCAGGTCGCGGCGCAGGCTCGCGGCGCCTGGTATCCCAGCGTAGATCTGAGCCTGGGACGCGGCCGCGAGACCAGCGACAACCCGAGCACACGCCTGCTCGGCTCGGACCAGACGCTGACCAGGCGCGAAGCCGAGGTCAATCTGTCGCAACTCATCTTCGACGGCGGCGCCACTTCCAGTCAGGTGCACCGCTTCCAGGCCAGCGCCGAGGCCGCCGGCGATCA
>JACZJU010000306.1 GCA_014860395.1 Burkholderiales bacterium
CCGCGAACGACGAACGTTTCGCACTAGCCGCTTAATACCGGCTAGCTCTGCACCGGTTGGTTCATGGGCCGGGTAACGCAAGTTACAGCAGAGTCATTTACATGAGCTCGCGTGCCGCAGGGTCACTTTGCGGTGCGCTAAAAAATAGGTGACTCGCCGTTTGTCAGCCTGCCGGTTGGCGGGCAACCGGTTAAAGCTAATAACCTGGCTAAGTATGTAGATCTGGCTGTAGAGGGCTTGCGGACGGGGGTTCAATTCCCCCCGCCTCCACCATCAAATACAAACGCCACCCCTGCGGTGGCGTTTGTATTTGACATCGTGGGGACTGAGGGAACTGTAGCCCCGTCCGGAACGGACGGGGGGTTCGAAAGGACACGAGGCTTGAACTGCTTCAAGCCTCGTGCCTTGAGAACGGCGAGCGCATGCAGGCGCGAGCGCGCCCTGCAAGGGCAATTCCCCCCGCCTCCACCAATCAGCGACGGCCACCCATTGCGGGTGGCCGTTGGCGTCTTATGGGTGAGGAAATTGAAGCCCCGGCCGGAACGGATCGGATTCGAAACGATAAGGTCAGAGATGCGAGTTTCAAATCAATTTGTCACTGACCCCATTTGGGCGTTTCCATTTGGGCGTTTGGGCGCATCAACGGGAACAGTCCGGGACAGACTCCGACGGCGATTCGTTGATTGCATCCCATTTTCTATTTTTGAAATCAGGCAAGGATGACGGCATGTCAAGCTTCGCATCCTTTCCCGCAATCACCGACCGCGCTCGTTGCATTGCATACCAATTCAGTGGGCGTTCCAAGATACTTGGAGCAAATGCAAACCCGATGGCTCCTAGTAGGACGATTAGAAATAGTGATAACAATGGTTGGTCGGTCGAAATCATAGACGCATAGCCGGATGCCAATCCGAATATCGCCCCCGCAGTTGCGCGCGCGAATTGGTATGCTGCTGCTCCGGCCACCAAACCTTGTTCAAATATGGATTTCTTCCGCTGTTCATCAAACGCGGTTCGTTCAGCTAGAGCCGTGCGAAGTGCGGCATTTTGTGATTCGACAGACTGCTGATCCTGCATCTTCTGCATAAGTGCTGCTTGCGCTTCCCGAGCCGCGCTGGCGAGAACGGCCTCGTTCTCTTCGGCTTCCTGCCGAAACCGTTCAAGTTCCTGTTGGTGTGCCAACTGCGCCTCACTAAGCTCGCGATCACTCTCTTCGCGAACCTTGGCTGCTGCAAATTCACCTGCGGCCAGCTTCACCTTTTCCAGGATGAACGGTAGACGTTCTCGCGTTACGTCCTCCGGGTCGCCCCTGGTCGCCCGCATCAGCGCTCTTGCACCCTCACGGTCTTCAAGAAGCGCTGCGATATCATCAGCCCCTTCACGGCCGCTTAGCTCCAAGACTAAGTTATAAGCACGCGCCTTGACATCCGCGCGCGGACGAACTGCGGCAGAGCAATGGGCCAGTAACCTAGACCTCGAAATTGTTCCGTCAGTGGTTCCGCTTCGCGCCCAGAGGTAGCCAGCAAATTGCTTGTCAGACATTGCCACGGGCGCCCAGCGTTCGATGTTTGCTTGGCTATGCTTCGTTGCGCCACCCAGCCAGACCATCCACGCATGATTGGCTATCCCTACAAGAGCAGTGTTCCGAGTCAGAAAGAGCTTTTTCGAATCACAGATACGACGGCAAAAATTAGCGCTATCACGAATCGCAAGCATCGCCCATACCGACTTGCGGTCATATTCCTTCGCCTCCGCGTTTCCCCACGCATGCATGCGTCTTTCCATTTCTGCTTCGATATCACCCACCGTATTTGGCGAGCGCTTGTGCAGATTTATCTCCGGATCGCGATGCACAGCAATTCCCAAGCGTTCTTCCGCGCGTACGCTAACGTTTCCGATGAGAGCCTGTAATAGATCGGGCCTAGCCGTCGTACCCCAACTGGTTGCGATCTGATTAACGCCAGATCTAAGATAGCTAAGCTGTGCATGAACGGCTGATTCCGCTTCAGCTATGCAGTGGTCAAATACGGCTGCCTTGGCACCACTCGCGTTAATAGCGTCAAGCATTTCTCGGCCGTAATCCGCATACTCGGAGTTCACACCTAGCATATCGAGGAGCAATGGGGAGTCCAAATAGACGGTCAGCGTGTCTAGAGAGTCGCCCGCGGCTCTGGGTTCTTGGAAGCAGGCGATGGCCTCCGCTGCCATATTCGCAAAGGCGATGTCCGATACTCTCTCGAATGCGGCAGCATTCCTATCGCGCAAGTCCAATAAGAACTGTGAAACCAAGAAATCTAGGTGAAGCTCGTCCTTGTCCAGTTTTTCACTTTGATTAGCTGGCCCCGCCAACACCAGAGTTTGCGCGGTTTTTTTGGCACCAATCGAAACCTCTCTCCTTCCTAAGATCCGCATGGAATCGGCATTCAGTAGCCGATCTAGAAACGCGGTTTGCAAGGCGGACTCGTCCCAAGCTCCCAGACGATCGTCCGATCTGCAGTACTGAACAAATGATGCAAGCACGACCTCGACTTCGGTCTCCTTGACTGGCGATGCAGGGATCTTCTCCTCAATAATTCGTACGGTCGCATACTGATAAATCGTAGACCTCGCCTGCCCTGATACGACGGTTAGAACGCCATCACGAGCAAGTTGCTCCGCAAGACCGAGCGCTGCCAAACGTGGAATGCGAATGCCGTACCGCTCCGCTACTGCAGCGGAGAACTTTGCCGCATCGAAAAGCTCTCCGGCAAATTGCTCGCAAGCTTCAGCCAAAAAAGGCGTCAACGCGTGCATGATGCCCACTCCGGGAGTGCTAAGCCTTTCAGCGAGTGCACAATAGGCAATAAATGCATGCTTGGGTTTCACACCGGGGCTCATTTACTCCCTCCTTAACATCACTTCATTGCTTCTGGAAAAGCTCGACCGGCTATTATGAATCGACGCTGGATAGTATCGCTCGACTCCTCGCCGAGTGCTCTTAAATTCAATAACAGTACGTAAATGAACAAAAAGGGGCAGAGACGATTTCTTTTCCATGCGCCTCTCACCTCTGCCGTGATTCGACATCCAAGCTATCTGAGCTAATCTTGGCATGCCGCAACCTCACTACATCACAGCATAGGCTTGGCGTCAAAAAAACGATTTGTCTCCGACCCCAATGGCTTCTCTCCCCACGCGGGAGCATAAACCTGTCTGCTTTGGTCTGCACTAGCCCGAATGGCCAAGACGCGTTCCGGCTGTCATCGCGGCTGCTGGTTGTTATAATAAAAAACGTTGGAGGTTCATTTCCCACCCACCGATAAATCAAGTCCGGCCGTTCGCGGCTCGGCTTTTTGTTGCTGAAAATGGATTCTCTGTTGTCCGGCACAGACCGCATTTCCGTCCCAAACCCAGGGAGTCAATAATGACCAAACTCATCAACATCCAATTCACCCGCTTCTCCGCCTTCTACTCGCCGCTCATCGCCACTATCGCCGGCGGGTTTCTGAAAGAGGAAGGCCTGGAGCCGAAGTATTCAATAGCCCCGGTGGGCAAGTCGGCGATCGCGGCCTTGCTCGACGGCAGCGCGCAGGTGGCGCAGTCGGCGCCCTCGCAAGGGTTCACGCCGCTGGAGAAAGGCCAGCAGCCGCCGGCGGTGCATTTCGCGCAGGTCAACGAACGCGACGGCTTCTTCATCGCCGCGCGCAAGGCCGATCCGGCATTCACCTGGGACAAGCTCAAGTCCGGCAAGATCCTGGTAGATCACGGCGCCCAGCCTCTCGCGATGTTCAAGTACGCGTGCTTCAAAAGCGGGTTGGACTGGAAGACGCTGGACATCGTCGATGCCGGCATGGGCAAGATGGATCAGGCATTCCGCGATGGCACGGGAGACTACGTCCATCAGCAAGGGCCAGCGCCGCAGCAGCTCGAGCACGACGGCGTAGGACACGTAGTCGCGTCGCTCGCCGATGCGATCGGCCCCTTGGCGTTTTCCAGCCTGGCGGCGACGCGCGAGTGGCTCGCCACGGACGCGGCGAAGCGCTTCACCCGCGCCTACCGCAAGGCGCACGCCTGGCTGATCGCCACGCCGGCGGCGAAAGTCGCCGAGGTCGAGGCCTCTTTCTTTCCCAAGATCGATCGCGCGGTGCTGACGCAGACCATTGCGACTTACCAGAAGCTGGGCAACTGGACGCCGCACGTGGAAATCACGCGCCCGGCGTTCGAGGTCACGCTGGATGTGTTCGAATACGCGGGTCTGATAACGAAGCGCCACAAGTACGAGGACGTGATCGCGCAGCCGCCGGCCTGAATACGGGAAAAAAAGCAGAAGCAGATTCCTCGGGCGAAGCCCTCGGAATGACAATACCTTTTGCGGCGCGTTGTTAGGGCACGTCGACGACGTCTCCCGCGGGCCCCTCGTGGTGCGGGTGTGGCTCATGCGCCGGCTGCACCGGCTCGCGGCCTACAGGCACCGCCCGCGACAGGAACTCGATCACGGCATTGCCGAAGATGTCGTTGCGGTCGCCCGCCACCATGTGCGCCGCGCCGGTGACGTTGACGTATTCGGCCTGCGGGCACAGGCGCAGAAACTCCTGTGCGCCTTCTTCGCTCAACACGTCCGAAAGCCCGCCGCGCACCAGCAGCGTCGGCAAGGCGAGCTTCTTCGAACAAGCCACCAGGCGCGCGTGGCGTTTTTCCAGATCCCGTTTCGCCGGGCGAAAGCGCGGATCCCAGTGCCAGCGGTATTTGCCGTCCGCGCCCAGGCGCACGTTCTTCGCCAGGCCGTCCAGATTTCTCGGGCGTTTGCGATGCGGCTGGTAATTCGCGATCGCCGCGGCGACTTCTTCCAGGGACGCGAAACCCTCGGGCTTCTGGCTCATGAACGCCTGGATCTTGTCGACGCCCTCGATCTCGATGCGCGGTGCGATGTCGACCATGACGAAGGCGGTCGCATCCACATGGTCCTCGCCTATGGCGACCAAACTGGTTCCGCCGCCCATGGACGCGCCGACCAGGACCGGGCGCCGGTTTCCCAGCGCGGCAACCACGCACTTGAGATCCTCGACCATGACATCCTGGCCGTAGAGTCCGTCAGGCGCCCAATCCGAATCCCCGTGGCCACGCGCGTCGAAGGCGATGGCATGGTAGCCCGCAGCCCCCAGCAATTCACCGGCGCCCTTCCAGGCATGCCGCGTCTGCCCGCCTCCGTGCTGCAGCAGCACCAGCGGCCCCTTAGGGTCGCCCCAGGAATCCCCCGCAATCCTGACGCCGCCTACCCCGTTCCAGAAATGCATCGGCTCCGGCGTGCCCGGCAGCCTTGCGCCTGCACTCATTCTCAATTCGGACCGAATGCGCAGGCGCCGGGGCCGCCCGGATTGCCGCAGCTTTGACACGCGCTTGGCAGTTCGGCCTGAGCCGACGCGGAGCCTGTGATCGCCGCGAAAGCCGACAGCTTCTTGCGCAGCTCGCTGCCGCTGCACGCCGGACACGCGGGCGCGGGCGACGAATTGCGCACCAGCACTTCAAACTCCTTTCCGCAGGAAGCGCACTGATATTCGAATATGGGCATGATGATTCTCCGGTGATATGAATTGAATCTCGAATCCTGATTTCGGGGGCGCGGCGGGAGTCGATGCCGGGCGGACAGGCGGACTACTTGCCGCGCGCGTCGCGTACGACCTTTCTCAAGGCGAGGACGCGCTTGAAGCAATCCGGACAGACGAAACGGATGCCGCTGCCGAGCTGGTTGCGCGATAGCGGGCGCATGGTCGCAGCCTCGACCAGGCGGCGGCATTCCGGGCACACCTTGATTTTGGAGGGGTCCTTACCCATTGCTGCACCCCGATATAGCGACTACGGCTCTCATATACGCATATCTTATCCCTTTCCCGCACTGCCTGTTTCATTTGCTGCGTGCGCGTTCCGCACGCGATCGGCGCTGATGCCGGAACGGCGATTTTCAGAATGCGCGCGATAGCAGTACTATAGGGGCATACGCCTTATTGGCACCCTATCTGGATGCAGAAAAGGAGAAAGGCCATGCCCACCGATACCCTAGCGAGACTGCAGCTCCCCAAACGCGCATTCGCCGTCGTGCTGGCGGGAGGCCGCGGCACCCGCCTGAAGCAGCTCACCGACTATCGGGCGAAACCCGCCGTGTATTTCGGCGGAAAGTTCCGCGTCATCGATTTTGCGCTATCCAACTGCCTCAATTCCGGCATCCGACAGATCGGCGTCGCGACCCAATACCAGTCGCACAGTCTGCTGCGCCATCTGCAGCGCGGCTGGTCGTTTCTGAAGACCGAGATGAACGAATTCATCGACCTGCTGCCGGCGCAACAGCGCGTCGACGAGACAAGCTGGTACCGCGGAACGGCAGATGCCGTATACCAGAACCTGCATATCATCCGCCGCAATCGGCCGCAATTCATCGTGGTGCTGGCCGGCGACCACGTCTACAAGATGGACTATTCGCTGTTACTGACCGATCACCTCGAGCGCGGCGCCCCCTGCACCGTCGCATGCATCGAAGTCCCCATCGCCGATGCGACCGGCTTCGGCGTGCTGGCCGCCGACCGCTCGCGCCGCATTACCGACTTTGTAGAAAAGCCCCCCAACCCGCCCGCGATGCACGACAAACCCGACCGCGCGCTCGCCAGCATGGGGGTCTACGTGTTCAACGCCCAGTATCTTTATGACGCGCTGGAGAAGGACATCGCAGATCCCAACTCCAGGCACGATTTCGGCGGGGATATCGTTCCCAAGGCGGTGCGCAACGGCGAGGCGGTGGCACACCCGTTCAGCCAAAGCGGTGTTGCCAGCGTTTCCGGCCAGGAACCCTACTGGCGCGACGTCGGCACGATCGATGCCTATTGGGAAGCCAATATCGACCTGACCGCGGTCGAACCGCTGCTCGACATGTACGACAGTGGCTGGCCCATCCTGACCTATCAGGAGCAACTGCCTCCGGCAAAATTCATTTTCAACGTGGAAGGCCGCCGCGGCATGGCGCTCAATTCCCTGGTATCCGGCGGCTGCATCATCTCCGGCGCCTCGATCGAGAGCTCGCTGCTGTTCTCCAAGTGCCGCGTCAACTCCTACTCCAAATTGCACGAAGCCGTGCTCCTGCCCGAAGTCACCGTCGGCCGCCACGCCCGCCTCACGCGCGTGGTGATCGACCACGGCTGCCAGATTCCCGAGGGGATGGTGATCGGCGAGGATCCGGCCGAGGACGCCAGGCGCTTCGAGCGCACCGATAAAGGCATCACGCTCGTCACCAGGGACATGCTCACCCGCCTGGCCAGCGGAGGCTGAATTTTCCGTGCCGCGGAGCCGGGCACTTTGACCGTGCGCCCGGAATTACGTCCACCTGCCGTCTTGTACAGGAAGCTGCCGCATGCCGCATGAACTGCTCGAGAGCGTCACCGATCGCGTCGCTACGCTTACGCTCAACCGCCCCGACCGGCTCAACGCCCTGTCCACGCCTATGCTAGACGGCCTGATCGAGGCGCTGCCGCGGCTCGCGGCCGATCCTGCAGTCGGCGTGGTCGTATTGACCGGCGCCGGCCGCGGCTTTTGCGCCGGCGGCGACGTCAAGAACATGGCCGAGGGCACGAGCCAATTGGGATTGGACGACGCGGTGCAGCGTCTGCGCGGCAGGATGGAAGTCTCGCGCCTGTTGCACGAAATACCGAAACCGACCATCGCGATGGTGAACGGGCCCGCCGCCGGCGCCGGACTGGCGATGGCGCTCGCCTGCGACCTGCGCATTGCCTCGGAGTCGGCGCGCTTCATCACGGCGTTTGCCAAAGTGGGTTTCTCCGGCGACTTCGGCGGCAGCTACTTCCTGTCCAAGCTGATCGGCACCGGCAAGGCGCGCGAACTGTACTACCTCGGCGAACAGCTCGATGCCGGCACGGCGCTGGCGCTGGGCGTAGTGAACACCGTGGTGCCGGACTTCGAGCTGCTCGATGCGACCATGGCGCTGGCGCAGCGCCTCGCCCACGGGCCGGGCGTCGCCATAGGCCTGATGAAGCAAAACTTCAATGCCGCCGAAACCGGCACGCTGTCGGCGCTTCTGGACCTGGAGGCAACGAACCAGGTCCGCACCGCACGCACCGAGGATCATCAGGAAGCGGCACGCGCCTTCGTCGACAAGCGCGCGCCCGTATTCAAGGGGCGCTAACCGCTCTGTCGGGCCTATGCCCCGGGCGCGCTCTGCGATACCACACGCGCGGCTTCCAGCGCCGCGATCTTGCTCTCGTCACAGCCCGCCTCGCGCAGGATCTCGCGCGTATGCTGCCCCAGCAGCGGCGCCTGCAATCGCACTGCGGCCGGCGTCGCGGCAAATCGCGTCGGCGGTCTGAGGTAGCGAATACTGCCTTCGCTCGGGTGCTCGGCGCGCGCGAACATGCCTACCGCCTTGAGATGCGGATGATCGGGCAGATCGTCCAGCGCGTAAATCGGCGTCGCCGGGATGTCCAGTTCCGCGCAGATCGCCACCCATTCGGCGGTGGTGCGCTCGCGCGTCGCCCGCGCCAACTCCTGGTACAGCTCGATGATATTCGCATTGCGCACCTGCCTGTCGGCCCCGCCGTACTTCTTCGCCAGGTCGGCGCGGCCGACCGCGTTGAAGAACGCGCTCCAGTGCGCGCCGGTGTAGGGCAGCATCGCAATATGGCCATCTTTGGTCGGCGCCGGTTTGCGTCCTCCGGCGAGCAGGCGCGCGTAACCGGCTTTGGCCGGCGCCGGATCGAAGCTGAGTCCGCCCAGGTGCTCCGCCAGCATGAATGCCACCATGGTTTCCAGCATCGGCACTTCGACATACTGGCCGCGGCCGCTGCGCTCACGCGCAAACAGTGCCGCCAGCACCGCATTCACCAGCGCGAGGCCCGTGGTCTTGTCCGCGGCCAGCGTAGGCGCGTAATCCGGCTGCTCGCGCCCTATGCTGTTCAGTCCGACGAGCCCGCAGGCTGCCTGAATGATGTCGTCGAAAGCCGGCTTGTCCCGATCCGGGCCGTCCTGGCCGAAACCTGTGGCGGCGCAATAGACGATGTCCGGCTTCAGTTCGGCCACGGCCGCATAACCGAATCCGAGTTTTTCGATCGCCGCCACGCGCATGTTGTGCACGAGGACATCGGCACTGCGAACCAGGCGCCGCAATACGTCTTTGCCATCGGCGGATTTGAGATCGAGCGCAATCGAGCGCTTGTTGCGGTTGAGCGCGAGAAAGACGGAGCCCATGCCCGGATGCAGGCAGACACCGCTGTCGCGCGCCAGATCGCCGTCGAGATTCTCGACCTTGATGATTTCGGCGCCGTAGTCGCCGAGTATTTGCGTCGCCAGCGGCCCCAGCACCACGGACGTCAGGTCCAGTACGCGCACGCCGGCGAGCGGGCCCGGCGCATCCGATGCCTGCTTGGCAGTGCTCATAACCGGCTCAGCATGGGCCAGAGCGCGTCGGCGCCCTGCGCCGCGACTTCACGCCCCAGGCGGCTCTGCCAGTAGGTTTCGTTGCCGAATTCATCGCGCCACGACCACAAGCGCCGCGTGCTGTAATGCAGGTTGTGCTCGCGCGTGTAGCCCATGGCGCCGTGCACCTGGTGCGCGATTTCGGCGCCCTTGCCGGCCGCCTCGCCCGCGCGCGACTTCGCCACCGCGACGGCGAACGCATCCGGCATCAGGCACGACGCTTCGACCGCAGCGTCCGCCGCCGCGCTGGCGGCCGCGACCTGCCCGGCGAGCTGCGCCAGCATGTGCTGTATCGCCTGAAATTTCGCGATCGGGCGGCCGAACTGCACACGCTCGTTTGCATACTGCAGGGAATATTCCAGCGTACGCTCCAGCGCGCCTGCCATCTGCACGCTGCGAAGCAGCGCGCCCTCGGCTTCGAGGCGCGCGCGCGCATCGTCCAGCGTCGCGAACGCGATCAACGGCGCAGCAGCGAACTCCAGCCGCACGCGCGGCTCGCCGGCAAGATTCTTTTCGACGCCGCGCGCGGCACGCTCGATCGAAACCAGGCCCAGCGCGCCTTTGCCCTCGCACTCGCCTGCGACCACCGCATGCGCGCAGGCGTCGCCCCAGGGCACGCGCGCGACCGCACCCGACACCGTCATCCCGGCATTGCCGCGCGCTAATTCGACGCGATCACCGGCATGAACCGGCGCGACGGTGAGGGCGCCATCCGGCACCGCCAGGCCTGCGGCCGCGAGCAGCCTGCCGGCCAGCATGGTCTCCGCCAAAGGCACGGGCGCCGCGTGATAGGCCGAGCGGCGCAACACCAGCATCGCATCCTCGAATTCCAGGCCCGAGCCGCCCGCGTCCTCAGGCAGCGCCGCCCGCGTCAGGCCCACCGCCTCCAGCGCCTGCCACAAGCCGGCAGGCCACTCGCCTGCTTCGGCGGATTCGCGCACCGTCTTTTGGCAATGCTCGTCGAAAATCCGGTCGACGGTGTTGAGCAGGTCATTGCGCATGTCGCTCATCGCAGCCCCAGTCCGCGCGCGATCATGCCGCGCAGGACCTCGCGCGTGCCACCTTGTAAGGTGAACCTCGGCGCGCGCAGGACGGTCATGCCCAGCAACCCGGCATAGCCGTCCCCGTCGCCCAGGGTCGGCTCCGTCGCAATCAGGTGGCGGAAGGTCTCCGGGATTTCGCGCTCGAATGCGGTGCCTATGTCCTTGACCAGTGCCGCCTCGACCGCCGGCTGCGCACCGCGCTCGAGCATGCCCGCTACCGAAATCGACATGCGCCGCAGCGTCGCCAGATGCGCGACGAAGCGGCCGATCTCGTTTGCCGCGCGCTCGTCCGGATCCGGTCCGATCGCGCGTATCGATTCGCGCAGCAACTGGTAAGTGCTGAGGAAGCGATCCGGGCCGGAACGCTCGAACGCGAGTTCGCTGGTCACCAGCTTCCAGCCCATGCCGGGTTCGCCCATGACCATGTCGTCGGGCACGAAGTATTCGTCGAACACCACTTCGTTGAAGTCGTGGCCGCCGTAGAGATTGTAGATCGGGCGCACGCTGACGCCGGGTTGTGCAAGGTCGACGATGAACTGCGTCATGCCTGCATGACGGTCCTCCTGTTTCGGCGCTGTGCGCGCGAGCGCGATCAGGTAGTGCGTCTCGTGCGCGCCGCTGGTCCAGACCTTGGTTCCGCTGATGTTCCAGCCGCCGGCTACGCGCACGGCGCGCGTGCGCACCGCGGCGAGGTCGGAGCCGGAGTCGGGCTCGCTCATGCCGATGCTGAAAAAACACTCCCCCGCGGCGATCTGCGGCAGGATGCTGCGCTTCGCCCGCTCGCTGCCATAGCGCAGAATCTGGTTGCCGCTTTGCCGATCGGCGATCCAGTGCGCGCCTACGGGTGCGCCGCCGGCGAGCATTTCCTCGGTCACGACATAGCGCTCCAGCGCCGAGCGTTCGTGGCCGCCGTATTCGTTGGGCCAACGCATGCCAATATAGCCGCGCTCGCCGCACTTGCGGCTGAACGCCGCATCGAAACTGGTCCAGGAATTGCGGCTCGGGGTGAACGACCCCGCCGCCACCTCCTGCGCGATAAATGTGCGCACCTCCTCGCGCAGGGCCTGCGCGGTCTCCGGCATCGGCACCGGATCGAATCTGAATTCGTGCATGTTTCCTCCGACCGGGTCTCGCAGCCGGCAACAGATGCGGCGCGAAGCCCGGTGCGTCGAATATATCCGAGACACCCCGGCCGCGCAAAAGGTAAAATTCAATCACAGCATGCAGAACATCCATGTCGGCCGGCCCGCCGTCGCAACTTTTTTCCATGCCGGCCCTACCCGGAAAGGAATCAAACCATGAGCCACAGTCACCCGGTGCTTTACGAAAAGAGCGACGGCATCGTCGTGCTGACCCTGAACGAGCCGACCACGCGCAACGCCATTTCGCCTGCCATCGTCAGCGCCTTGGTCGAATACACCGAGCGCATCAATGCCGACCTGAGCGTGGGCTGCGTCATCGTTACCGGCGCGGGCAAGGGGTTTTCCTCTGGCGGCAACGTCAAGCAAATGAAAGGCCGCACCGGATTGTTCGGCGGCAGCCCGGTGGATATACGCCGCAGCTACCAGCACGGCATACAGCGCATCCCGCTGGCGATGCATGGGCTGGAAGCGCCTACGATCGCCGCGGTCAACGGCGCCGCGGTCGGCGCCGGCTGCGACCTCGCCGCCATGTGCGACATCCGCATCGCCGGGCGCAGCGCGAGCTTCGCCGAGAGCTTCCTGCGCGTCGGCCTGGTGTCCGGCGACGGCGGCGCCTGGTTTCTGCCGCGCGCAGTCGGGATATCCAAAGCCTGCGAAATGACGTTCACCGGCGATTTTGTCGACGCCGAGGAAGCGCGGCGCATCGGCCTGGTGTCGAAGGTGGTCGATGACGAAAAGCTGATGGACGAGGCAATGGCGCTCGCCCGCCGCATCGCCGCCCAGCCGGTGCATTCGCTGCGCCTGACCAAGCGCCTGCTGCGCGACTCGCAGCAGATCAGCCTGGCCACCGCGCTGGAAATGGCCTCCTCGATGCAGGCGCTGGCGCAGCATACAGAAGACCAGCACGAAGCCGTGCTCGCCTTTTCCGAAAAGCGCGAACCGAAATTCAAGGGGCGCTAGCGCGGCCCCGGCTTCAGCCTGCGGACTTCAGGTACAGGCAGTCGAGCAGGGCGCGGCCCTGCGCGTCCAGCCCGGGCCATGTTTCGTCGGGCAGAAAGTGCAGCTTGAATGCGCGCACGGCGGCTGCGATGTCGTCGGTGTCGTAACCCAGCGCGCGCAATTCCAGCGCCTCGTCGACCGGCAGCGGTGGCTGCGCATACGGCGGATCGCACCACAGACCGAAACCATGATCGGCGAGCGTCTTCCACGGAAAGTAGCGGCTGGGGTCGACTTTGCGCCCCGGGGCGATATCCGCGTGGCCGAGAAAATTCGCGACGGGGATGCGGTAGCGCTCCTTGATGTCGGTCAGCAGGCGCAGCAGCGCTGAGATCTGGGCGTCGGGGAACGGTTCGTCGCCGTTGTTGTCCAGTTCTATGCCGAGCGAAGCCGAGTTAAGGTCGGTGTCCGCGCCCCATTTGGACGCGCCCGCGTGCCAGGCGCGGGCGCGTTCATCGACCAGCTGGATGATCCTGCCGTCGCGCGCAATCAGATAATGCGCACTGACCGCTCTCAACGGATCGGTAAGCGTGCGCAGCGCTTCGTCGACGGTGTCGTCGCTGGTATGGTGCAGGATGACGTAATTGGGCCTTCTTTCGTTGAAGTTCGGCGAAGGCCGCCATTCAGTCGGAATTCCCGCGCGCTGCGGCATCGGCGCGCAGGCAGCCAGCGCCAGCAACAGTGCAATCAG
>JACZJU010000307.1 GCA_014860395.1 Burkholderiales bacterium
AGGTTGTGCTGCCGCGCGCCGGACACGGTAACTTCCCTGAGTTCACCGTTGGGCGAGCCCTTGGGTCTCGATGGCGAGGTACGTTTCCTACGGCCCACCTGCACCGGCCGGTGGTTGTACAACGCTTCGTACAATGGGTCGGCCGTATACGATTGCCTGCACACGGCCACCTCCTCGGGTGTGCCGGCCGCGACCACGTAGCCGCCGGCGTCGCCGCCTTCCGGGCCCAGATCGATGATCCAGTCGCAGGCGCGGATGACGTCGAGGTTGTGTTCGATCACCACCACTGAATGTCCCGTGGCGATGAGCTTGCGCAAGGCGCGCAGCAACTTTGCGATGTCGTCGAAATGCAGGCCGGTGGTGGGCTCGTCGAACAGGAACAGCTTGCCCTTGCGCAGCAAGCCGCCTGCGGCGGGCGAGCTCTTCGTCGCCTCGACCAGATGCCCGGCAAGCTTCAGCCGCTGCGCCTCGCCGCCGGAGAGCGTAGGCACCGGCTGGCCGAGCTTGAGGTATTCCAGTCCGACGTCCGCCAGCGGCGTGAGCACCGCCTGCACCTGGGCATGGTCGGCGAAAAAGGTGAGCGCTTCGGCCACCGTCAGATCGAGCACGTCGGCGACCGACAGCGGCGGCCCGCCGGTGCTGCCGGCGAGCTTGACCTCCAGCACCTCGTCGCGGAAACGCCGGCCGTTGCAGTCGGGGCAGCGCAGGTACACGTCCGACAGGAACTGCATTTCGACGTGTTCGAAGCCGTTGCCGCTGCAGGTGGGGCAACGGCCGTTGCCCGTGTTGAAGCTGAAGGTGCCGGCGGTGTAGCCGCGCTCTTTCGCCGTCGGCTCCGCCGTGAACAGGCTGCGGATGGCGTCGAAGGCGCCGACGTAGCTCGCCGGGTTGGAGCGCGTGGTCCTGCCTATGGGCGTCTGATCCACCATCACCACATCGTCTATCAGTTCCGCCCCGGCCAGCGCGCGGTGCGCGCCGGGCGTCTCGGTGGGCCGGCCTTTGGCCTTCAGCAGCGCGGCATGGAGCACGTCCTGCACCAGCGTCGACTTGCCCGAGCCGGAAACACCGGTGATGCACACCAGGCGCGCGAGCGGAATCGCGACGTCGATGTTCTTCAGGTTGTGCTCGGCGGCCCCCAGCACTTCTATGCTTCCCCCCTTTGGAAAAGGGGGGCCAGGGGGGATTTTGTCAGTTGCCGATAAATCCCCCCGCGCGCCTGCGGCGCGTCGGCCCCCTTTTTCAAAGGGGGTAAGACCATCGGCGCGCTTGCGGCCGGAGAGGTATTGACCGGTGAGCGAATCCGACGCTTTCAATTCCTGCGGCGTGCCGAAGGACACCACCTCGCCGCCGCGCTCGCCCGGGCCCGGGCCCATGTCGAGTATGCGGTCGGCGGCAAACATGATCTGCGGGTCATGCTCCACCACCACCAGCGAGTTGCCGGCATCGCGCAGCCGCTGCATCACTTCGATCACGCGGCCCATGTCGCGCGGATGCAGGCCGATCGAGGGCTCGTCCAGCACGAACAGGGTGTTCACCAGCGATGTGCCCAGCGCGGTGGTGAGGTTGATGCGCCGCACTTCGCCGCCGGAGAGCGTGCGCGACTGGCGGTCCAGCGTCAGATACGCGAGGCCCACCTGGCACAGGTAGGAAAGCCGTGCGCGAATTTCGGTGAGCAGCAGGTCGGTGGCTTCATCCAGCGGCGCGGGCAGGTGCAAGGTTTCGAAGAATTGGCGGCAGCGCTCTATCGGCAGCAGCATCAGGTCGTGCATAGTCAGACCGGGCAGCTCGGAGAGCTGATCGTCGCCCCACTTCACGCCCAGAGGCTTGAATCTGGTGTACGACGCACCGGAGGGCGGAGCAGGGGCCCCTTCAGGGGATGCGACTCCGGAGGCGCGTGTCGCGCCCGACTTCGCGCCGGTTGTATCATTCACTTCGTTTCGGGAGGGCGCACCGAAGACCCCGTCCGCGTCCTGCTTCGTGCCCAGGCGCCACAACAGCGCGTCGGGCTTGAGCCGCGCGCCTTCGCAGGCGGGGCAGGGCGTATAGGCACGGTACTTCGACAGCAGCACGCGGATGTGCATCTTGTAGGCTTTGGTTTCGAGCCAGTCGAAGAACTTGCGCACGCCGTACCAGGTGCCGGGCCAGGATGTGCGCCAGCTTTTCCATTCCGGCTCGCCTTCGAGCACCCACTTGCGCTGCTTCGCGCTGAGTTCGCGAAACGGCGTATCCAGCGGTATGCCGCGCTTGTTGGCGTATTTGACGAGATCGTCCTGGCACTCCTTGAAGCTGGCCGTCTGCCACGGCCGCACCGCGCCCGCGCGCAGCGTCTTGGCTTCGTCCGGCACGATCAGGCCGAAGTCGATGCCGATGACGCGACCGAAGCCGCGGCAGGTATCGCAGGCGCCGATGGGCGAATTGAAGGAGAACAATGACGGCGTCGGGTCGGCGTAATGGATGTCGCACTCGGCGCAGTGCAGGTCGGCCGAATAGCGCCACGCCGCTTGCTTGCCACCCCCTCTCCCCTTGGGGGAGAGGGCTGGGGTGAGG
>JACZJU010000308.1 GCA_014860395.1 Burkholderiales bacterium
GTTCGAGGTGCCGCTGCCGCTGGCGTCGATCACGCGCGACCTGATCCAGAGCATGATAGGCAGCGAGCTCACCGAGCAGGATTTCGCGACCCTGATCCTGCAGCAGGCACGCGCCTCGGGGATAGAACTCAAACCGGAAAACGTGGCCGTGGGCGACGGCCTCGCCTGAGGGTCTGCTTCAGAGCGAAGGAATACCTCCAGTCGCGTCCTCAGAGAATCTCAGGCGCAGAACCGCGCGCTCGAATTCAGATGGATCTTCGGACATCGTGCCGTTTTGAACGGTTTCTTTGAGGTCTCTCTCGGACTACGCTTGAATGCTATGTCGGCAGGCGATGAACTGCCACGCCAATGCGAGCCTCGCGCCCGCAGCCATCTCACAGCCCGCAGCGAGCGCATACATGTTGAGATCGATAAAGTCCTTCGGCGCCTTGGCGCGCACCGCGGCGTCTAGCACGCCGCGCCCTTATTGTCGACGACGCCGAAGTCTCGGGGCAGCTGCGCGCCACGTTGCTTGGCTGGCGGCACAGCGGCTTTTCCGTGCACAACGCGGTGCGCGTGAAGGCCGACGACGCAGCGGGACGCAGGAAGCTCGCGTGGTATATGCTGCGTGCGCCGTTCTCGTTGGAGAAAATGACCTACGACGAAACGAGCGGCAGCGTCATCTACCGCTCGCACATGCACAAGAGCCTGAAGCGCAATCTTCAGGTGATGCCGGGAGCGCAATGGCTCGAACTTCTGTGCCGCCACATCTGGAACTCACCTACCATCCGGTTCCCGACATCGCGTAATCACACTGGGCCATCAATGCTCCGACCCAGGAGCCAGGTGGGGGTATTGCCAATTCCCGCGTCACGAGGTAGCCTAAGACGTAATTAACAATAAGAAGCAATACCGCAACGAGACACCGTCAAGACCAGCGGGTCTCCCAAGGAGGCAGGAAAATGAACATAACTCACCTATGCGGACGTGGATACTCGCCTGCGAGCGCGCAAGCGCTCGCTTGCCCTCGGGATGCCGCGCGGCGGCCGGATTGATTTTCCTATCGCTCTCTTAAGATGGCTCCTCTTCTTACCTTTCTGGCTGTACACGCAGCTGGTCGGATCGAACGCAATGCATGCTTGGAGAATGAGAATGAAATTGGGATATCTAACTTTATTTGCCGCTGGAATTCTTGCCATTACATATTCTGATCGTTCTGTTGCCAGAGAGGTCACAATCACGGACCTGGCGTCAGCTCAAGCGGCCGGTTTCTACTGTCGGAACAATGTCCAACAGGATGGTGGTTCACAATTCGGTCTGACTTGCTGGCAGACAGGTGACATCCCGGCTTCTGACACCGTCAACCTATCAGCCCCGATGACCTTTTTCTTCGGCTCTCCAAGTTCGTCTTCGACGCCGGTAGTATCGAGTGTGGCAGGCGTTATCAACGTCAGTGGTGGCGCGAGTATCCAGATTGGAGGAGCTGAAGTCACGATAGCTACGGGTGGCAGTATCAACCTGATAAATGGAGACAAGGCGCTGGTGATCTACGGCGACCAGGGTACAGTTGCGTTTAATGTGGCTGGAACGCTGAATGTGAGTGCCAAGGCCGCAGTGCTATCTCGGTTACAGGGAAACGGTGCAAATTACACTGTAGGCTGGATACCTCCGTTCCTAAACGTTCAATCGTCTGGCACCCTTATCAACAACGGTAAGATCGGTACGGATCTATCATGGGGTGGGTTCCCGGCTCCTTCGATCATCAACAATTCCGGAACAATTACTAACAGCTCGAGCGGGACGATCACTGTCTTTCCTGGTTCTGAGTTCAATAACAATGCAGGTGCCGTACTGACTAACAATGGCACGATACAAAACGGGTACGGGACGCCGTCGTCCCAAACAACAGTCGGCACTGCTGAATTAAAGAATCTGGGAACACTCATCAACAATGGAACAATTGACAACGGTAAACCCGGCTCAAATTTTGCGGCTTCCATCACAAATGGGACCAGTGGAATCATTGCGGGTACGGGTACTATTACTGGGTCGGGGACAAAGCAAAATGTCAGCGTTATTCGCCCGCCGGGTGCACCGACAATTACGAATCCGACGGCGCAAAATGCCCGGGTAAGCCTTACGTGGACGGCACCCGGTGATGATGGTGGTGGGAAAATTGACCGCTACACGGTATTGGTCGAACCCGGTAATCAGACGCAGGAGTGCACAAGTCAACCTTGCTATGTAAATTTGAGCAATGGGACTGCTTACACACTAAAACTAGCCGCACACAACGTTGCCGGCCGTGGTGCTTATTCAGCCGGAGTAACAAAGACACCACCATTTAATAGTAGCGTTACTTTCGGGCCATCTACGTATAGCTACGCTCCTGATACCACACATGCGACCAACAGAACGTGGAACGTACCGGAAGGCATAAGCCAGATTCGTGTCACTGCGATTGGTGCCGGAGGAGGCGCAGGTAATGAATTGGATGGTCACAATGGCGGACCAGGAGGCTCGGGGGCAAAAATTCAAACGCCGGTACTGCCTGTAGATGCAGGTCAACTGGTTACGATGAACATCGGCGCTGTCGGCAGTTCATCTGCAGGAGGAGATTGCACCAGCGTGAATTTCTCGAGCGGTGGTTCTGCAGTTGCGATTATCGCCGGTGGTGGTGGTGGTGGTGGCCGCGCTGGCAATACAGGCGATGGCGCAGCAGGCGGTAATGGTGGACAGGGTGGGCAATTGCCTGGTGGTGCAGGTCTGCGAGCTAGCAACCTGAATGATACTAACAGTACGGGTCGGGTGGGATATCCCGGTTTAGGTGGAAATGGAGGAACCGGCGGATCAGCTGGTGATTACTGGACATGCGTGTATCAAGGAAGTTGCACTCAGCAACAGAACACCGGTGCCACTGGCCAAGGTGGATCCGCTTTGCAATGTTACAGTGGCGGCGATTCCGCTTACAGCGGTGGCGCAGGTGGTGGGGGTTACGGTGGTGGTGGTGCCGCCGGAAAGAGTTCCTCGCGTGGTGGCTATTCCCCTGGCGACAGCGGTGGAGGCGCAGGTGGGAGTGCTGGTCCCCAGGGCAGTGGTGTTTCGGTTGCGAATAACGGCGGCAATGACGGGTCCGTGATCATAGAGTACTGATGCTAATTCAGACTCGGTCAACCGCCGTATTTGTTCAATTTTGACTTTGTAGATGTTCGACAAGAGGGGTGATATGTCTATCAAATTGCATTTCGGTATTTTTTGTCCTGCTGCTTGCGGCGTGTTCTCAAGTGATTGCAGAACCGAAGGTTCTCTACGATAACAAGGGGCTTGATGTTATCTGGAACAGTGCGTCGAAGAATCCCAGCTACATCAAGAACGAAAATGCCAGAGAAAAGTTCTGCGCGGGTTCCGGGGCGGATGTAGTCCGAACCGGCGGATTTGGCCTTAGTCTCAGCGGTTCCGAAGGGACGGAACAAGGCAGCGTGGGCATGAGTAACGCCCATGGCGTTGCCGACCTGGGTGGGCGTTCTGCAGCGTTGCTCTTCACTCGTGAATTGATGTATCGCGCCTGTGAACTGAGCCTCAACACCGATTCAGATCGTGACCAGGCCATGGAGATATACAAGTTGTTAATTAGCAAGTAAATAGAGCAGCGATAGGGCAGTGAGACACCGTCAACACTCGCGGCTCTCCCCAGGGGGAAGTAGCAAAGCGAATATAAGCTACCTATGCGCACGTGGATACTCGCCTGCGAGCGCGCAGGCGCTCGCTTGCCCTCGGAAGACCGCGCGCCGGCCGGATTGATTTTCCTATCGCTCGCTTATCGCTTCGCTTTCCTATCGCCATCGCTCTTAGGCCGCCAATGCAATGTTCACCTTCTTGCCGAGTGCTGCGGCGGCGCTTGCCAGCGTCGTAAGCGTCAGGCTCGGGTCTTCCTCATCGAGCAGGCGATTTAGCGCGGCGCGGCTGGTATGCATGCGCTTGGCAAGCTCGGTCTTGGTGATCTGCTGCAGTTTCATTTCTTTCGCGATCTGCCTGCGATGACGCGTTTCAGCGGGACGGCAGTCGCCTCCTCGTGTATCGCTTCTTCCTTGAGGAAGTCATCGAATCTGCTGCCGATGTTTCTCTTGTCCATATCTATCTCCTTCGCAACTGCTTGAGCCGGCCTCGAGCCAGGGCGAGGCCGGGCTTGGGCGTGCTCTGCTGCATCTTGATGAAGCTGTGCAGCAGGATCATGATCTGGCCCTCGGGTGCGAACAGGATGCGCGATGCGATTGTCCAGCTTGACACGCACTTCCCAGATATCGCCGCCAAGGTGACCCACCAGGGGCATGCCCAACGGCCAGCCGAACTGCACCGTCTTGATGTCCTCGCCGATTGCATTGTGGCGCAAGCCATAGACGGGCTCGCGCCTGCGGCAGATCCGCTCAGGCGTGATAACCGAGCTCGCGCGAGATCTTTTCCGCGGTCTCCTTCACCAGGTCAGACCAGTCCGGTTTCATGCGTTCCACCGGTGCGGATACCGACAGCCCGGCGACCAGGGTTCCGTCGTCGTCGCGTATGCCGGCGCCGATGCAGCGCACGCCGAGTTCGGCTTCCTCGTTATCTATCGAATAGCCTTGCACTTGGGCCTTGTCCAGATCCTTTTCCAGCGCGCTAAGGCTGGTGAGGCTGTTGCGCGTATGTGCGGGCAGCCCGGTGCGCTCGGCATATTCGCGCAGCTCGGCGGCGCCGGCTTCCAGCAAGAACAGTTTTCCGACCGCGGTGATGTGCAGCGGCGCGCGCCCGCCGATCACGTTGACCACGCGCATCATCGAGCGGCCACTGGAGGTGCGCTCGATGTATACGATCTCGTCGTCGCGCTGCACCGACAGGTTGACCGCCTCGCCTATGATGGCATGCAGGTCGCGCATGAACGGCAGCGCGAATTCGCGCACGCTGATCCTGGATTTGGCCAGATTGCCGAGTTCGATCAAGCGCATGCCCAGGCGGTAGGTGCCCTGGTCGGCGCGCTCGACCAGGCGGTCGTTGACCATGGCGGAGAGGATGCGGTGCGCGGTGGAGGAATGCAGGCCGGCGGTCTGCGCCAGATGCTTGAGGCTTGCCGGGGCGGGCGAGTTGGCAAGCGCGTCCAGCAGGCGCGCCATGCGCTCGATTACCTGGATCGAGTTCTTGGATTCGGGTTGGGGCATGTTCGTGGGTGCGACCTGAGCATTGAAGGGCGGATTCTATACCACCTGCGAAGTCCGGGATGGCGCCGCCATGGTATGATTTCAGTCACAAATTCGACATTTTCAGCAGCTCCATGCCGCCGCGTTGTTCATGATTTTCCGCGCCTGGAGCAACCCTTTGTAAGGACGCCATCAGCATGAATCTCCCCCGTGAAAAAGCAGTAAGCCAAACCGCCGTATCCCTGTGGATAAACGGAGCCGCGGTCCCGTCGACCGGTATGCGCTCGGGCGAGGTGACCAACCCGGC
Organism: Burkholderiales bacterium; assembly: GCA_014860395.1. Lineage (GTDB taxonomy): Bacteria > Pseudomonadota > Gammaproteobacteria > Burkholderiales > SG8-39 > 2-12-FULL-64-23. The sequence goes on from JACZJU010000308.1 coordinate 5,455, forward strand.
TACCGGCAATGTCGTCCGCAGCGTGCCGTTCGCCAACGCACAGGACATCGATTTTGCGGTCAAGTCGGCGACTGCGGCGCTGGCCACCTGGGGCAGCGCGCCGCCGCTGCGCCGCGCGCGCATGATGCAGAAATTCCTCACGCTGATGCAGGCGAATCAAAAGGAGCTGGCGCGGCTGGCGTCGGAAGAGCACGGCAAGACGCTGCCGGACGCGCTCGGCAGCGTGCAGCGCGGTATCGAGGTGATCGAGTTCGCCTGCGGCATCCCGCAACTGCTGAAGGGCGAATACACCGAGAACGCCGGCACCGGCGTCGATTGCCATACGCTGCGCCAGCCGGTGGGCGTGTGCGCGGGCATTACGCCGTTCAATTTTCCCGCGATGGTGCCTTTGTGGATGTTCCCGGTATCTATCGCCTGCGGCAACACCTTCATCCTCAAGCCTTCGGAAAAAGTGCCCTCGACCAGCATGAAAATGGCCGAACTGTTCAAGGAGGCCGGGCTGCCAGACGGCGTGTTCAACGTGGTGCACGGCGACAAGGAAGCGGTGGACGCGATCCTCAATCATCCGGGCATACACGCCGTCTCCTTCGTCGGCTCGACGCCGATCGCAAAATACATCTACGAAACCTGCGCCCGCAACGGCAAGCGCGTACAGGCCCTGGGCGGCGCGAAGAATCACGCGGTGGTGCTGCCCGACGCGGATCTGGAATTCACTGCCGACGCGCTGATCGGTGCGGCCTACGGCTCGGCGGGCGAGCGCTGCATGGCGATCTCCGCGGTGGTCGCGGTGGGCGCCATCGGCGATCC
>JACZJU010000309.1 GCA_014860395.1 Burkholderiales bacterium
TCAACGAGGCATTCGCGGTGTTTGCGCCGGGCAAGCTCGGCGACGCCCATAGAGATCTTGAAATCTTCGTCTTTGAACGTCTGCGCAGCTATCTGCGCGAGGCGGGCTTCAGCGCAAACGAGATCGAATCGGTGCTGTGCATGCATCCGACGCGGCTGGATCAGGTACCGCTGCAGCTCGCCGCCGTGCGCGCGTTTGCGGGCCTCCCCGAGGCGGCGAGTCTCGCCGCGGCAAACAAGCGCGTCGCCAACATTCTGAAGCAGGCCGAAGCCAAAGGCGAGTCCTTCGCCAAGGCCGAAGTGCACCAGATGAAAGAGCCGGCGGAGCGCGATCTGTTCGACGCGCTCAAAAAGGCATCCCGGATTGCAACGCCGCTATTTGACGCAGGCGACTATACCGCTTACCTGAAAGCATTTGCGGTATTAAAATCCCCGGTCGACGTCTTTTTCGAATCGGTCATGGTGATGGTGGATGATCCGCAAGTGCGCAGGAACCGCCTTGCGCTGCTCAGGGACCTGCGCGACGAGATGAACCGCGTCGCCGACATCGCCAGGCTCGCCGCATGAAATTGGTAATCCTCGACCGCGACGGCGTGATCAATGCCGACAGCGACGAATACATCAAGAGCCCGGAGGAATGGACGCCGATTCCGGGCAGCCTGGAGGCGATCGCGCGCCTCACGCAGGCGGGCTTTCGCGTGGTGGTCGCCACCAACCAGTCCGGCCTGGGGCGGGGCCTGTTCGACATGGCCACGCTCAACGCCATGCACAACAAAATGCACAAGGCGGTGAATCAACTGGGCGGACGCATCGATGCGGTGTTCTTCTGTCCGCATGCGCAGGACGCGGGCTGCAAATGCCGCAAGCCGCAGCCGGGCATGCTGCAGGAGATCGCCGAGCGCTTCAGCATAGATCTCGCCGGGGTGCCGGCGATCGGCGACTCGCTGCGCGACCTGCAGGCGGCAAGCGCGGCCGGCGCCCGGCCTATCCTGGTTCTCACCGGCAAGGGGAGGCGAACCGCGGACGCCGGCGGCCTGCCCGAAGGCACCGAAATCCATGAGGATCTCGCCGCCGCCGCGATGGCGCTTACCACATGATGTACCTGCGCGCGCTCGTCTACTACATACTCTTGGTGGTCATCGTCGTGCCCTACTGGGTGCTGGTGATGTGCGTCGCGCTTCTGCCGCGCATCCCGCGCTGGAAAATCATCGCCGGCTGGCCGCGCCTCGCCGCCTGGCTGGCGATCTATGTGCTCGGCATCCGCTACGAGGTGCGCGGGCGCGAAAACATTCCAGCCGATCCGGTGGTGATCCTGTCCAAGCATTCCTCGGCATGGGAGACGCTCGCCTTTTCCGGCATATTCCCGCCGCACGTCTACGTAATGAAGCGCGAGCTCGCCTGGCTGCCCTTCCTCGGCTGGGGACTGGCCCTGTTCAGCCCGATATTCATCAACCGCGCCGACCGCAAGAACGCCCTGCGCCGCACCATCGAAATCGGCAAGGAGCGACTCGCCCAGGGTTTTTGCATCATGGTCTATCCGGAGGGCACGCGCATCGCCGTGGGCAAGCGCGTCAAGTACAAGCTCGGCGGCGCGCACATCGCGGTGCGCACCGGCGCGCGCGTGCTGCCGGTCGCGCACAACGCGGGGCTGCTGTGGCCGCGCAACTCCTTTCTCAAGCATCCGGGCAAGGTGACCGTGGTGATCGGTGAGCCCATAGCCAGCGCAGGTCGCACGGCGGAGGATCTGATGCGCGAGGTCGAAAACTGGATCGAGAGCCAAGTCGAAGTCCTGGTGAGTAGTGCGGAGCGCACGCATGCAGCTTGAGCTGCCGCTGGCGATCGCGCCGGCGACGCCGCCCGCGGGCACGCTGCGTTACATCCAGCTGGGCGGCGAAATCGTCTGCTACCGCTTCCGCCGCGCGCGCCGCCGCTCGATCGGCATCATGATCGACGACGACGGCCTGCGCGTAGCCGCGCCGGGTCATGCGCCGATCGCCGAGGTCGAGGCCTTCATCCGCGAAAAGGCGCGCTGGGTGCTGCAAAAGCTGGCCGAGTGGCGTGCCGCACCCAAGCCGCAGGTGGTGAACTGGAGCGACGGCGCCAGCATCGCCCTGCTGGGGGAGCCGGTCACGCTCGAACTCCTGCCCGGGCGGCGCGGCATCAACTTGCAAAATGGCCGCCTCGGCATCGGCCTGGAACCGCGCGGCGAACCGGCGGCGTTGAGAAAGCGCGGCATCGCCTGGATCAAGGAGCATGCGCGTTCCCTCATGAGCGAGCGCCTGAGCCTGTACGCGGCCAGCCTGGGCGTGCCGACGCCGGCGCTGGCGCTCTCGAGCGCGCGCACGCAGTGGGGCCTGTGCCAGGAAGGCGGGCGCGTGCGCCTGAACTGGCGGCTGATACACTTGCCGCTGCACTTGATCGATTATGTGGTCGCGCACGAACTGGCGCATCTGCGGGAAATGAACCACTCGGCACGCTTCTGGGCGGTGGTCGGCGGCCTCTATCCCGACTACAAGCTGGCGCGCAGCGAACTGCGCCAGTGCAACCACCGGCTGCCCATCCTGTAGGGAAGCTTTGATTAAGTCCGTGACGCGATCAAAGCTTCCACCGACTTGGGGGATTTACGCCCCGAGGGAAGTCCCCTTGGGGGACAAGGGGGCGCCGTCCCCTTGTTCAACGTACACATAGGAGAAAAAAATGAGAATTCTGCATACCATGCTGCGCGTTGGAAACATGGAGCGTTCGCTCAAGTTCTACACCGAGGTGCTGGGCATGAAGCTGTTGCGCACCACCGACCGGCCGGAGCAGAAATACACGCTCGCCTTCGTTGGCTACGGCGCGGAAAGCGACCAGGCCGTGCTCGAGCTCACCTACAACTACGGCGTGGACAGCTATGACCTGGGCAACGCCTACGGGCATATCGCGATCGAGGTGCCCGATGCCTACAAGGCCTGCGAAACGGTGAAAGCGAAGGGCGGCGCGGTCACCCGCGAAGCCGGGCCGGTCAAGGGCGGGAGCACGGTCATCGCCTTCGTTCAAGATCCGGACGGCTACAAGATCGAGCTGATCCAGAGCAGGTGACCGTGCTCTCGCGCGCCTGCGCGGTCGCATCCCCGCTACGCGGGGCCCCTGCTCTTCGCTCCGACGCGCACGGTCATCGCCTTCGTTCAAGATCCGGACGGCTACAAGATCGAGCTGATCCAGAGCAGGTGACCGTGCTCTCGCGCGCCTGCGCGGTCGCATCCGCGCAGGCGGGGCCCCCGCACCGGTGCCGGCAGTCTGCCCGCGCTAGCCGCGATACTTGCGCAGCGCGCTGGGCTGGCCGATCAGCATCTTGGCGAACTCTTCCAGCAAGGTCTCGTTGACATCGCCCGCCGGAATGCGCAGTTCGTCGTCGCCCAGGCGGAAGAAGTGCCTGCCCTTCACCACCAGCCGCGCGTTATCGTAATCGGCCGCGATGCTGAGGTCGCAGGTGATCTTATGGGCCACGGTAAATTTTATGTTTTCGAAGCCGCCACCCGGTTTTTTGATTTTTTCTTCGGTGAACTTGAGGCCGAAACGCCACAGCACATCATTCAGCTTCTGAATCGCGGCGGGCATGTCGCGCTCTACGGTGAAGCTCGCGGGCGAAGCCCATCTGATGAACAGCGTGATGTAGTCGTAGTAGTCTCTGTCGCCGATCTTCTTCTTGCGGTAGTCGATGAACGAATCGGCGAATCCCAGATTCTGCAAATCGCCGACGCCCGGTATCGAATACACCGTCGGGTTGGTCGGCCTGAGCACTGCAAGCTGCTTCAACAAATCGTTCAGGTAAAGGAAAGTCTGGTGCATCTTGGCCTCGACCAGCTTGATGTTTTCCTCCAGCATCGACTTCTGGGAAAGCTGCTGGGTTTTCACCAAGTCAGCCTGTTTCTTCAGGTCGTCAAGCAGGCCCATGTCGTCTCCGGTGTGCAAGCGGGCTGATGCGAAAAGGAGGCCTATTGTGCCAGCCGCGGGCGTATTTGTGAATATCAACGCGCCGCCGATTCATCCCTTTCTTCCAGGTAGTTGCTGATCGCGACAAAATCCGCCACGGCGAGATTCTCTGCGCGCAGGCCCGGCGCGATCGCTAGCGCAGCGTAGTCGCCGGCGTCGAGCATCCCGGCAAGCGAGTTGCGCAAGGTCTTGCGCCTTTGCCCAAAAGCGCGCCGCACCACCTGCGCCAGACCCGCCTCGCTCATGGCCGTCAGCTGCGAGCGCGGCCGCGGCCACATGCGCACCACGGCCGAATCGACCTGCGGCGGCGGCGAGAATGCGTCGGGCGCGACCGCAAGCAGCGACTCCATATCGAAGCGGTATTGCAGCATCACCGACAGGCGGCCGTAGTCGCGGCCGCCCGGGGCGGCCACCATGCGCTCGACCACCTCCTTTTGCAGCATGAAATGCATGTCGCGTACGCGCTCGGCATAGCCTGCCAAATGGAAAAGCAGGGGCGTGGAAATATTGTAGGGCAGGTTGCCGACCACGCGCAGCCCTTCGGGCAGCGCGGAAAAGTCGAATTCGAGCACGTCGCCCGCATGCACCGACAGGCGCTCAGGCGGGTAGGCAAGCCGCAGGCGCGCGATGATATCGCGGTCGATCTCGATTACATGCAGGTGACCGAGCACCGAGAGCAGCGGCGCGGTGAGCGCCTCCAGTCCAGGGCCGATCTCGACCATGACATCGTCCGCCTGCGGCCGAATTGCGGCGACGATGTCGGCGATCACCGTTTGATCGGTCAGAAAATGTTGGCCAAACCGTTTGCGCGGAACGTGTTTCATTCAGATGGGGATTTTATCCAAGATCGTCGATTGGACGGGACGCCGTCCGCGCAAGTCCGGTCACTGCGGCTCGATATGTCCCTCTACTTCGACCGATACCGACGTAGCGGCCTTTGCGGGCCCGGTTCAATTCGCCGCATAAAATCAAGACGCCCGCACCATCTCCAGCGCGGTTTCAATCGCCGCGACCAGGCTGCCCGGATCGGCCTGGCCGCTGCCTGCGAGTTCCAGCGCAGTGCCATGGTCGACCGAGGTGCGCACGATCGGCAGTCCGAGCGTAATGTTGACGCCTTTGCCGAAGCTCGCATATTTGAGCACCGGCAGTCCTTGATCGTGGTACATCGCCAGCACGCAATCGCCGCGCGCGAGCACTTGCGGCGTGAACAGGGTGTCGGCCGGAAGCGGCCCTTCCAGAAGCATGCCCGCCTGACGCAACTGCTCCAGCACCGGCGAGATGATCTCGATTTCCTCACGGCCGAGGTGGCCGCCCTCGCCGCCGTGCGGATTGAGCCCGGCGACCAGGATGCGCGGCGCGGCAATGCCGAAACGCTGTTGCAGCGCCCGATGCAAAATCCGCAGCGTAGCTTCCAGGCTTTCTCGCGTGATCGCGCCGGCCACTTCTGCCAGCGCCAGGTGCGTCGTGGCGAGCGCCACGCGCAATCCGCCGCCGGCAAGCATCATCACCACCCGCGGCGTGGAGGTCAGCGCAGCGAGATATTCGGTATGCCCGGTAAAGGGAACGCCGGCGTCGTTGATCGCGCCCTTGTGCACCGGCGCGGTGACCATTGCGGCGAAGCTGCCGTCGGTGCAGCCGGCGACGGCGCGATCAAGCAAGGCAAGCACGTAGCGGCTGTTGGCCGGATCCAGTTTGCCCGCGGTCACGGGCGCGGCGAGCGGCAAATGCAGCACTTCGAGCGCATCGGCCGGTGCCTGCGCCGGGTCGAATTCGCGCAATCGCAGGGCCAGGCCGAGCCGGGCGGCGCGCGCCGCGAGCAGTTCGCGATCGGCGAGGATCACGGCGCGGCAGGCCGGACGCCGCGCCGCCAGCGCAAGACAAATGTCCGGCCCTATGCCGGCGGGCTCGCCGGAGGTTATCGCGATGACAGGAAGGGACATGGAGACTGGTGTCTGGAAACTAGAAACCGGAAACAATCACGCTGTGCATTTTACCGCCCTCCGGTTTCCGCTCTGCAGCGTCCAGCCTCCAGCCTCCGCTTTCTAGCCCTCGTCCGAGCGGTATTCGACGAAAGCGCGGTCGCGCAGCTGGCGCAGCCACTCCTGGTAGGCTTCGTCGGCTTTGCGCTCGCGCAGAATCTGGCGCGCCTCCAGCCGCTTGCGTTCGCCGGACACGTCGGTCTGGCGCCGCTCCAGCACCTGCAACAGATGCCAGCCGAATGGCGTAGCGAAAGGTTCGCTCAGCTGGCCCACCTTGAGGCCGTTCATCACGCGCTCGAATGCGGGCACGGTATCACCGGGATAGATCCAGCCGAGATCGCCGCCCTTGATCGAGGACGGATCGTCGGAATTAAGTTTGGCCAGTTCGGCGAAATCGGCGCCGTTGACTATGCGCTCGCGCAAGTTCTCGAGCTTGCGCTTGGCGTCGGCTTCGGACACGATTTCGCTGGTCTTGATCAGTATGTGCCGCGCATGCGTCTGCTCGACCAGGGCTGGCGCGCCGCCGCCGCGGCGCTCGTTCAGCTTGAGGATATGGAATCCGGCCGGACTGCGCATGACCTCGCTCACCTCGCCCGGCTTCAGAGCGTCCAGGGCTTGGGCGTACAGATCAGGCAGCCGATCGCGCGAGCGCCAACCCATGGCGCCGCCCTGCAATCCGTCCGCCACGTCGGAAAAACCTACCGCCAGTTTGGAAAAATCGGCTCCCTCGCGCAACTGCTTGAGCACCTGTTCGGCGCGCTCGCGCTGCCGGTTCACCGCCTCCGGGCTCGCCTGCTCCGGCAGCAGCAGCACGATGTGGCTCAGGTTGTATTCAGTCGCCGTGCTCGGTGAAGCGGCCTGCTGGCTGAGGAAATAGTCGATCTCGTTGTCAGTGACCACTATATGGTTGTCGACCTCGCGTTCGCGCAGGCGCGACAGCAGTATCTCGTTGCGGACTTCCTCGCGAAACTTGTCGTACTGTATGCCGTCACGCTCCAGCACCTGCCGGAACTGGGTCAGCGACATCTTGTTGTTCTCGGCAACGCGCGCGACCGTGCGGTCGAGTTGCAAGTCGTCCACGCGCAACGCCGTCTCCTTGGCCAGCTGCAGCTGCAGCCGGTCCATGATCATGCGCTCGAGCACCTGCTTTTGCAGCAAATCGGCCGCAGGCAGCGGCGTGCCTTGCTGGCGCAGTTGCTGCGTCACAGTTTTCACCCGCTCCGCGACCTCGCCGCTGGTGATCACTTCGCTGTTGACCACGGCGGCGATGTGGTCCACCGGGATCACGCGATTGGGTGCAGCTTTCTGCGCCAAAGCGCCGCTGGCGCCGAGGGCCAGCGCCGCGGTTGCGAGCCACGCGAGCGCCGCCGAAATTGAGAATTGCATGTAGAAGTTACTCGTAAAAATTGAACGGTAGCGAATCGGGACGGGTCTGATCAATGGCGCCGTAACCGGGGATGTTGCGCTTCAGCGTCTCCAGCGGATTGGACCCGATGCGCGAGAATCCGTTCAACTCCAGCTGCAGGAACAAAGCACTGGTGGTGGTCCCGGCGGCCGCGGCAAAGCGCTGCGCCACCACGCGGCCAATCCAGCAGCCTGCATTATATTCGAAACCGCCCAAGGCTTCGACCAGGCGGTTTTCGCGCATGGAATAGTTGTAACGGCCGACGCCATACCATCCGCCGCCCAACGGCCACTGCGCCGAAACGTCGACCTGATTCAAGGCATCGCGGGTAAAGCGATAGCCCAGGTTGAGCACCTTGGCCGTCTCGGGCTGGTAGCGGACGCCCACGCCCAGGCGTTGGAAAAGATTCCGGTGCGAGTTGTACTGCAGCGCGCTGTCCAGGCTCCAGTTGCGCGATACGCGCCCGCTCAGGGCGGCCAGAAAATCCGAGGTCTTATCGGTACGCGTAGGCGTCGCGTCATTCAGGGCCACCTGTTGGTTCTGGAAATAGTGCCGCTGTCCGATCGTGGCCTTGAGTATCTCCTGGCCGCTGCCCGGCGACACTATGCGCGTAGTCGCGGCCACGGTCAGCTGGTTGGCGTCGGCGATGCGGTCGCTGCCATTGAACAGATTTTCCGAGAAGATCTGCGCATAGTTGAAATCGGCCAGGCCGGTGTCAAACAGCGGAATCCTGCTTTGGTCGTGGTATGGCACGTACAGGTAATACAACCGAGGCTCCAAAGTCTGGCGGTACTTTTGCCCAAGGAAACTCGCGTCGCGCTCGAAAATCAGGCCGCTGTCAAGACTGGCGATCGGCAGCGTCCGCTGAATGCTGTCGGGAATGCCGGCCGGGTTGCGTTCCAGGCTGTAATTCGTGGAATGAATGCCCAGTTTTGGCGTGAGGTACGCGCCCGGCAGCATCAGCGGCAGGCTGACACTGGGATACAAGGCGAGGCGGCTGCCGATGACGTCCGTGGTATTGATCCCCCCGGTGGTGACGGCCGCGGCGCTGGTGTAGCCGCCGCTGCGATCGAACCTGACGAACTCGCTGTTCAAGGCCATATCCGCCCCGCCGATATGCTGGCGCGTCGCGTTCAGCGTAAGCTGCGGCAGACGATCGTAAGGCGGGATCAGCGGGTTGGCCGGATCCTGCAGCGTCTGAAAACTTTGCACCCGCGCGGTCGCGGTCCACCAGCCGCCGCCGTAGGTCAGCATGCCGTCGCGCGGCAGCGTAGTCTGCGAAGTGATGTTGATGCGGCTCGACAGGTCGCGAAAATAGTTGTCGTCGGAAACTTTGTTGAAGTTGAGGTAGCCGCTCAATTCGCTGCTGAATCGTTGACTATGCTGAATGGTGGCGGCATAGCGGTCGATATGGCGCACCCGGTCGTTGGACATGTGCTCGACCCGGACATCGCCATCGTAGCTGCGCGTTAGATAGCGGAATTCCGCGGCCAGCTGCACCCCGCGTTTGGACAGTTCGCGCGGCGTGATGGTGAGATCCCGGTTGGGGGCGAGGTTTATGTAGTACGGCGTACTGATTTCGACGCCGCTCTTGCCGCTGCTGCCGATGGAGGGCGGCAGCAGCCCGGACTTGCGCTGGTTTTGCAGCGGAAAATCCACCCAGGGCACGTAGGCGATGGGCACGCCCTCGAAAACCAGCTTGCCCCTGCGCGCCACGCCCAGGTCGCGCGTCATGTCGAGGTCGAGCTCTCCGACCTGAATGTACCAGTCATCTTTGCCGGGCTTGCACGTGGTCAAGGTCGCGTTTTCCAGACGGTACTTGTCCTTGCCCTCGAACTTGATCACGTCGGCCTTGCCGCGCATGGTCACGGGGCCGAACCCGCCGCGGCCCGGCCGCGCGAATTCATAGTCGGCCTGGTCGAACTGGCCGATGTTGTCGCGCACGCGCAGCCGCAGACCGGTACCGCTCAGCCGGTCGCCATCGCGGGACAGGCGCACGCCGCCGCTTGCCTGCACCTCGTCGGCGGCGTAGAGGTAGCGCAAGCGCTCGGCATGTATGCTGACGTTATCCTGGCGCAGCTCGACGTTGCCGATGGCGCTGGTTTCCTGATTCGCGTAGCCCTCGATGCGGTCGGCGGAGATCGTGACCGGATCGACTGAAATCCCCGGCCTGCCCGCGGGCGGCGGCTTGAGTCGCGGCTCCTGCGCCTGCGCTGCCACTGCGCAGATGAGCAAGACCAACATGGGCGCTAACTGGCGCATCGGCGACTTCACGGTGGATAAGGGGCGGATAGGTTTTTTTGAATGCTAAAATCGCACACTTTCGCATTAATGGCAATCGGAATGCACTCGGGACCCGCTCCAAAATGAATCTGGCAGTGAATCCATCGGAGCGGACAACGGCGTTACAGGCTTGGCTGGGCCGCCTTTTCCCTGCGCAAGAATGGCACATCGAACCGGCTTCTGCCGATGCCAGCTTCCGCCGTTATTTCCGCGTCAGCTTTCCCGGCGACAAACACAGCCGCATCGTCATGGATGCGCCGCCGCAGCAGGAGGACTGCCGGCCTTTCATCGCGGTCGCGGATTTGCTGCGCCGGGCCGGCCTGAATGCGCCCGAGATACTCGCGCAGGATTTGCAGCAAGGCTTTCTGTTGCTCAGCGACCTGGGCACCACCACCTATCTGGCGGCGCTGCAGCAGGACGACAGCCGCGCGGACGCGCTGTTCCGCGACGCCGTCGACGCGCTCGTGACCTGGCAGCTCGCCAGCCGGCCGGACGTGCTGCCGCCGTATGACGCGGCCCTGCTGCGGCGCGAACTCGATCTGTTTCCCGATTGGTATCTGGCGCGGCACTTGGGGCTAGCGCTGGCGCCGGCGCAGCGGGAGCTGCTGGAGCGCATGTTCGCCCTGATCATGGCAAACAATCTGGCGCAGCCGGCGGTGTACGTGCATCGCGATTACATGCCGCGCAACCTGATGCTCGCCGACCCGAATCCCGGCATTCTCGATTTTCAGGACGCGGTGTACGGCCCGGTCAGCTACGACATGGCGTCTCTGGTGCGTGACGCCTTCATCAGCTGGGAAGAAGAGCGCGCGCTCGACTGGATCGTGCGCTACTGGGAAAAGGCGCGCCGCGCCGGGCTCCCGGTAGGTTCCGATTTCGCCGATTTCTACCGCGACCTCGAGTGGATGGGCCTGCAACGCCATCTGAAAGTGCTGGGCATTTTTGCGCGCATCCGCCACCGCGACGGAAAACCCGGCTATATCGAGGACGCGCCGCGCTTCCTCGGCTACGCGCGCGCGGTCATCGCGCGCTACAACGCGCTCGCGCCGCTCGCGCACCTGTTCGATGCGATTGAGGACCACCAGGCGAAGGCGGGCAGCCCATGAAAGCGATGATCCTCGCCGCCGGGCGCGGCGTGCGTATGCGCCCGCTCACCGACACCCGACCCAAGTCGCTGCTCGCCGTGGGCGGCAAGCCGCTGATCGTCTGGCACCTGGAGAAACTGGCACACGCCGGATTCACCGAAGCCGTGATCAATCATGCCCACCTCGGACACATGATCGAAGCCGAGCTCGGCGACGGCTCGCCATTCGGCATTAACATCCGCTATTCACCCGAGCCCGAAGCGCTCGAGACCGCCGGAGGCATCGCCCGCGCCCTGCACATGCTCGGAGAGAAACCATTTTTGGTGATCAACGCCGACATCTACAGCGATTACGATTTCGCGACGCTCGCCGGCCTGGACTTGGGGGACAGGCTGGCGCATCTGGTGCTGGTGGACAATCCGCCGCAACATCCGCGCGGAGACTTCGCCCTCGAAGCGGGCAGCGTGCGCGAAAGCGGCGAGCGCCTGCTCACCTTCAGCGGCATAGGGGTGTATGCACCACGGCTGTTCGCCGGCATTCCGCCCAACGCCAAAGTTCCCCTCGCGCCGCTGCTGCGCAAGGCGATGGCGGCCGAGCGGGTGTCGGGCGAGCACTACCTCGGCCGCTGGCACGACATCGGCACCGCCGAGCGCCTGCAGGCACTGGACGCCGAGCTGCGCGGCAAGGCCTGACAGGGTGTTGAAAAAGGGGGCACGCCCCCCCTTTTCCCCCAAGGCAACTTCCTTCGGGGCGTATATCCCCCAATTCGGAGGCTGCGCCCGCATCGCGAACAGCGTCCGCGTTCAAACTGTACAATTGAGATTCAATCCGCACACATTCGGGCCCATCGCCAGCCGCCTTTCATGACCGACATCAAAGTTTACGCCAAGCGCCGCGCCGCGCTGCTCGCACAGATGCAAATGGGCATCGCCATCGTGCCTACCGCGCCCGAACGCGTGCGCAACCGCGACAGCGAGTACCTGTACCGCTACGACAGCTATTTCTATTACCTTTGCGGCTTCCAGGAACCGGAAGCGGTCCTGGTGCTCATCGCCGGGGCGGAACCGCAAAGCCTGCTGTTCTGTCGAGAGAAAAACCTGGAGCGCGAAACCTGGGACGGATTCCGCTACGGCCCGGACGCAGCGAAGGATGCCTTCGGCGTCGACGCCGCCTACCCCATAGCCCTGCTCGATGAGAAGCTGCCTACACTGATGGCCAATCAGCCGGCGCTCTATTACGCGCCGGGTATGGAGACAGACTGGGATGCGCGCATCATGCGCTGGCTGAACCAGGTGCGCGCGCAAAGCCGCACCGGCGTGAGCGCGCCGCAGCGCATCCTCGACGTGCGCGCCGCACTGGACGAAATGCGCCTCGTCAAGGACGCGCAGGAACTCGAGCTCATGCGCCGCGCCGCCGGCATCTCGGCCAAGGCGCACGAACGCGCCATGCGCGCGACCCGGCCAGGCAAAATGGAATACGAAATCGAGGCCGAGCTGCTGTACGAATTCCGCCGCCGCGGCGCCCAGTTTCCCGCCTACTGGCCCATCGTCGCCGGCGGCGCCAACGCCTGCGTGCTGCACTACAGCGACAACAAGGCGCGGCTTGAGGACGGCGCGCTGCTTTTGATCGATGCGGGCTGCGAGCTCGACGGCTATGCATCCGACATCACCCGCACCTTTCCGGTGAACGGTCAGTTCAGCGGCCCGCAGAAAGACATTTATGAATTGGTGCTCGCCGCCCAGGCTGCCGCCATTGCCGCGACCAAGCCCGGCGCGGCCTGGGATGCGCCGCACGAGGCGGCGGTGCGTGTGCTGGCGCGGGGCATGATCGATTTCGGCTTGTGCCAGGGCAGCCTGGACCAGGTGCTCGAGACCGGCGACTACAAGCGCTGCTACATGCACCGCACCGGCCACTGGTTGGGGCTGGACGTGCACGACGCCGGCGACTACAAGATCGACGGCAAGTGGCGGCCTCTGGCCGCGGGCATGACGCTCACGGTGGAGCCCGGCTGCTACATTCGTCCCGCAGAAGGCGTGCCCGAGGCCTACTGGAACATCGGCGTGCGCATCGAGGACGACGCCCTGGTGACCGAGAACGGCTGCGAGATCATCACCGCTGAAACGCCGAAGAGCGTCGCCGACATCGAAGCACTGGTAGGCAAAGATTGACGAGATGTATTCCCTGGCCTTGTCATGACCGATGAAGCCGTAGACATACTGATCGCAGGCGGCGGCCCGGTGGGCGCGGCGCTGGCGCTTGCGCTGGAAGATAGCGGCCATTCGGTGGTGCTGGCCGAGGCGCGTAGTGCCGATTCCCGCGAAGCACGTAGTGCCGATTCCGGCGGCGCTCGCGCCACCGATACGAGGGGCGCGCCCGCCGCGGCGGGCGACGCGCGCGCGATCGCCCTGTCCCACGGCAGCCGCCTGATACTCGAGCGCCTGCGCGCCTGGCAAGCGCTGCCGGTTACGCCGATTACGACCATTCATATTTCGCAGCAGGGCGGTTTCGGCCGCACGCTGATTCGCGCCGCCGACTGCGGCCTGCCCGCGCTGGGCTACGTCGCCAACTACGACGATCTGCAGCAAAGCTTGCTCGCCGCGCCGTGCTCGGCCAGACGCCTGTTCGGGGCCAGGCTGACCGGATTCGATGGCGGCAAGGCCACGGTGCAGACGCAACAAGAAGAGCTGGCGTTCGCGCCGCGCCTTATGGTATTTGCCGACGGCGCGCGCATCGCTGAGGCCGCCGCGCCCGCATATAGCAAGGACTATAAGCAGACCGCGCTGGTCGCTTGGGTAAAGGCCGAGCAGGCGCACCAAGGCAGGGCATGGGAGCGCTTCACTGCCGAGGGACCGCTCGCGCTGCTGCCGCACGCTTCGGGCTATGCGCTGGTATGGACTGCCAGCCCGGATCGCGGCGCGCGCCTCGCCGCGCTCGACACGCCCGCTTTCCTCGCCGAACTGCAAGCGTCATTCGGCAGCCGGCTCGGCGCGTTCATCGAAGCCGGCGCGCGCAGCGCGTTCCCGCTGGCGCTGCGCTACCGCCGCGAGGAATCGCTGCCGCATAGCCTCTGCGTAGGCAACGCAGCGCAAACCCTGCACCCCGTCGCCGGGCAGGGATTCAACCTGGGTCTGCGCGACGCCTGGGAGCTCGCCCGCCTTGCGCGCGACGCGCGCGAGCCCGGCAGCGACAGTTTCATCAACGCTTATCGCCGCGCGCGTGCGCTAGACCGACGCGCCAGCATCCAATTCACCGACAGCCTGGTCGGATTGTTTTCCAATTCCGATCCCTTGCTCGCGCTCGGCCGCGGCGCGGGACTGCTTGCGCTCGATCTGCTGCCCTTCGCGCGCCGCTTCGCCGCGCGGCGCATGATTTACGGGGCGCGCGGATTGCCTTAGCAGACTGTTGAAAAAGGGGGCACGCCCCCTTTTATCTATCCCCCATTTCAGAGGCTGCCGAAAATCGCTTCCCTCTGGGACGATGTGGTTTGCGCACATGATATTGCATCGGGCAAGCGATTTTCAACAGCCTGTTAGAGCCTGTTTCAAAAAATGCGGGGACACATCCCCTCATGCTCCACTAAAGCGGAGAACATTTCGCTAATCCTGAAATGGTTTCTTAGGGCCAATTTCACATTGAGGGAACACCCCCTCCTGCATCGCCCCTTACGAAAATTCATTTCGCTACGAGTCCGTAACGCAAGCAAAACATTTGCCGCTAAAACGTGCATATTTGGATTTATCTTCGCCGGTGATTGGGTATAGAATTGGCTCCCCTCCCGCAAAAAAACCTTCGGAACGAAATGAGAATCGGATCTCACCTGTTGCGCAACAATTTGTTCGTTGCGCCGATGGCCGGTGTCACCGATCGACCGTTCCGCCAGCTATGCAAGAGATTCGGCGCCGGCATGGCGGTCTCCGAGATGGTGGCGTCCAATTCTCTCCTGTGGGGCAGCGAAAAGACGAAGCGCCGCGCCAATCACGAAGGCGAGCCCGATCCGATTTCGGTGCAGATCGCCGGCGCCGATCCGAAGATGATGGCCGAGGCCGCAAGCTACAACGTCGGCCAGGGCGCGCAGATCATCGATATCAACATGGGCTGCCCGGCAAAGAAAATCTGCAACGTGATGGCCGGCTCGGCACTGCTGAAGGACGAGCTGCTGGTCGGGCGCATTCTGCAAGCCGTGGTCGAAGCGGTGGACGTGCCTGTGACGCTCAAGTTCCGCACCGGCTGGGACCAGCAGAACAAGAACGCGCTCACCGTCGCACACATTGCCGAGGAAAGCGGCATCCAGCTGCTTTCTATCCACGGGCGCACGCGTGCCTGCGGCTACACTGGCCACGCCGAATACGACACCATAGCCGAAGTCAAGCGCGCCTCGCGCCTGCCGGTTGTCGCCAACGGCGACATCGGCACGCCGCAGAAAGCGAAGTACGTGCTCGAGTACACCGGCGCCGACGGCATCATGATCGGCCGCGCGGCGCAGGGGCGGCCGTGGATCTTCCGCGAGATCGAGCACTACCTCAAGACCGGCACGCAGCTGCCGCCGCCGCTGGTCACCGAAATCCACCAGGTGCTGATTGCGCACCTGCACGATTTGTACGCGTTCTACGGCACCGATACCGGCGTCAAGATCGCGCGCAAGCACATTTCCTGGTACACCAAGGGGCTGGCCGGATCGGCCAGTTTCCGCCACGCGATGAATCAATTGCAGACTGTAGAAGAGCAACTCGCCGCGGTGAACCGGTTTTTCGATCAACAGGCGCAACAACACGAACACCTGCGCTATGAGGAGGAGTTGGCAGCATGACACCGCGCGCCAGTGAAATCACCGAATGCGTACGCAAGACCCTGGAGAAATATTTCAAGGACTTGGACGGGGAGCGGCCGCGCGCCGTCCACGAGATGGTGTTGAAGAATGTCGAAAAACCCATGATCGAGGTGGTGCTCGCTCACGCCGAGGGCAACCAGACGGTGGCAGCAAAGTGGCTGGGCATCAACCGCAACACTTTGCGCAAGAAGATCGAGCATCTCAAAATCAAGTTCTGATGCCCGAAGGCGGCCGGTGACGGATCATGCCAGCCGCCCGGATTCTCCGCATTTCGGTCCAGTCCAGTCGGAACCCGCTGGAGAATAGGCGGATGCGCCCCCTCGTTTTGCAATAAAATCCCATTTTCCATCGCCACGGCCAAGAAATGAGCATCCTCGTCAAGCAGGCGCTGATCAGTGTTTCCGACAAAACCGGCGTGGTCGAACTCGCGCGCGCGCTGGTGCAGATGCAGGTCTCGATATTCTCCACCGGCGGCACGGCCAAGCTGCTCGCCGAGAACGGCATCGCCGTGACCGAGGTGGCCGAGTACACTGGCTATCCGGAGATGCTTGACGGGCGCCTGAAGACGCTGCATCCGATGATCCACGGCGGGCTGCTCGCACGGCGCGACGTGCCCGCGCACATGGCGGCGATCAAGGATGCGGGCATCGAACCGATAGACCTGGCGGTGGTCAATCTCTACCCCTTCACCCAGGCCATAGCCAAGCCCGGCTGCACGCTTGCCGACGCGATAGAAAATATCGATATCGGCGGCCCCACGATGCTGCGCTCGGCGGCCAAGAACCATACCGGCGTCGCCGTGCTGGTCGACCCGGCCGATTACCAGCCGCTGCTGGATGAACTGCGCGCCAACGGCGGCAGGGTCAGCGCCGCCACGCGTTTTGCGCTGGCGAAAAAAGTGTTCACCCACACCGCCGCCTATGACGGCGCGATCAGCAACTACCTCACCGGCCTGGATGCGGAGCTCAAGAGCCGCGACTATCCGGAGCGGCTGACGCTGCAATTCGCGCGCGTGCAGGACATGCGCTACGGCGAAAACCCGCACCAGAGCGCGGCTTTCTATCGCGACATGGAGCCGGCTCCGGGCAGCCTTGCGAGCTACACCCAGTTGCAGGGCAAGGAACTTTCCTACAATAACGTCGGCGACGCCGACGCCGCCTGGGAATGCGTGAAGACATTCACCGAGCCCGCCTGCGTCATCGTCAAGCATGCCAATCCCTGCGGCGTCGCCATCGGAACCAGCGTGCTCGAAGCCTACCAGCGCGCGTTCCAGACCGACCCGACTTCGGCCTTCGGCGGCATCATCGCCTTCAACCGGCCGGTCGACGGACCCACCGCCGAAGCCGTGGCGAAACAGTTCGTCGAGGTGCTAATCGCCCCGGGGTACGACGCCGCCGCGAAGAAGGCGCTCGAATCCAAAGTCAATGTGCGCGTGCTCGTCGTGCCCCTGGCCGCAGGCGCCAACCACTACGACTTCAAGCGCGTCGGCGGCGGCCTGCTCGCGCAGACGCCCGACACGAAGAACGTGCAGGCGGCCGAGCTGCGCGTGGTCAGCAAGAAAAAGCCCACCGAAGGCGAGCTGCGCGATCTGCTGTTCGCCTGGCGCGTAGCCAAGTTCGTCAAATCCAACGCGATCGTGTTCTGCGGCAGCGGCCATACCCTGGGCGTGGGCGCGGGGCAGATGAGCCGCGTCGACAGCGCGCGCATCGCCGCGATCAAGGCGAAGAACGCCGGCCTGTCGCTCGCCGGCTCGGTCGTGGCCTCGGACGCCTTCTTCCCATTCCGCGACGGCGTCGACGTAGTAGCCGAGGCCGGTGCCAAGGCGATCATCCAGCCAGGCGGCAGCATGCGCGACGATGAAGTCGTCGCCGCTGCCGACGAGCGCGGCTTGGTCATGGTATACACAGGCATTCGCCACTTCAGGCA
>JACZJU010000310.1 GCA_014860395.1 Burkholderiales bacterium
TCCAAGGCCGCGCTCAACCAGCTCGCGCGAGTCGCCGCGCTCGAATGGGGCGCTGACGGCATACGCATCAACTCCCTGCATCCGAATGCGGTGTTCGACACCGGCATCTGGACCGAGGAAGTGCTGGCGCAGCGCGCAAAGCACTACGGACTCACGGTGGCCGAATACAAGACCAACAATGTGCTCAAGACAGAAGTCAGGAGCCGCGACGTCGCCGAACTCGCCGCCGAGATGTGCGGGCCGCTGTTCGCCAAGACCACCGCGGCGCAAGTGCCGGTGGACGGCGGCAACGAGCGCGTGATCTGAAAATGCAAGTCGAAAGCCCAAAGGTAGAGAGCACGAACGTGGAAACCCTGCGCTGGCGCGAAGGCCGGCTGGAACTCATCGATCAGCGGCGGCTGCCGCTGGAGTTCGATTACGTCGCCTGCGCGGATGCGGTGCAAACGGCGGCGGCGATACGCGACATGGTGGTGCGCGGTGCACCGGCTATCGGCTGCACCGCCGCCTACGGCGTCGCGGTGGAAGCGCAAAGGCACGCAACATCTTCACGCGCGCAATTCGACGCCGCGCTGGAAGCGTCTTTCAAGGTGCTGGCTGCCAGCCGCCCCACCGCGGTGAACCTCTTCTGGGCGATAGCGCGCATGCGCGAGTTCCATGCGCAAATGCGCAGCGTCTCCCCTCAGGCGGAAGCCGAGGCGCTGCTGGCCCTGGCCAAGCAGATGCACGCGGACGATATCGAGATCAACCGCACCATGGGGCGCCACGGCGCCGCGCTCATTGCCGACGGTGCGCGCATCATGACCCACTGCAACGCCGGCGCGCTCGCCACCGCCGGCCACGGCACGGCCCTGGGCGTGATCCGCTCGGCACGCGATGCCGGCAAGCGCGTCAGCGTGATAGCCAACGAAACCCGGCCCTACCTGCAGGGCGCGCGGCTCACCGCCTGGGAAATGGTGCAGGAGAAAATACCGGTGACGCTCGCGACCGACAACATGGCCGGCCACCTGATGCAGCAAGGCCGCGTCGATGTCGTCGTCGTCGGCGCCGACCGCATCGCCGCCAACGGCGACACCGCGAACAAGATCGGCACCTACACCGTGGCGGTGCTGGCCGAGCGCCACCGCATCCCCTTCTACATCGCGGCGCCGCTCTCAACCATAGACTTGGCCATCGCCGACGGCAGCGGCATCCCGATCGAGGAGCGCGATGCCGCGGAAGTCACCGGCTTTCGCGGCGTGCGCTGGGCGCCCGAGGGCGTCAACGTCGTCAATCCCGCCTTCGATGTCACGCCGGCGGCCTTGATTACCGGACTCATCACCGAAAAAGGCGTGATCGAGCGGCCAGATACCGCCAAAATCCGCGCGCTGTTCGGTAGTTGAGATATTCCCCCGCTCGAACCTCTTCCCCGCCTCAGAACTGTCATTCCGAGCGCAGCGAGGAATCTGCTTTTAAGCCAGTTCGTAGGGCGAAAAACCCCTCCAGAGCCGGTTCGTCGGCAAATCAGGTCTCGACAATCTCCACCGGCGTGCCCGGCGCCACCTGATCGAACAGTTCGACTACGTCGCGGTTGCGCATGCGTATGCAGCCGTGAGACACGGGTTGCCCGATGCCCTGTTCGTCGCTGGTCCCGTGGATGTAGACGTAGCGGCGCATGGTATCGACCTGATGCATGCGGTTGAAGCCCGGCTCGCAGCCTGAAAGCCACAGGATGCGCGTGAGGATCCAGTCGCGCCCGGGATGGCTCTCGCCGAGTTCGCTGGTGTACACCTCGCCCGTGGGCCGGCGTCCGACGAACACGGATTTGAGCGGCAGCCCGGCGCCGATCTTGGCGCGGATGATGTGCCTGCCGCGCGGCGTGCAGTCGCTGTCGCATTGTTCCCCGGCGCCGTTCTTCGACGTCGAGACGGTATATTCCCTGAGCAGGCGGCCTGCGTCGTCGAACAGCTTCAAGGTTTGTTTTGCCAGGCTGACTTCGATGCGCGACATCTCAGACTTTCGCTCTTCTTTCGGCAAAGAATTCGCGCAGCAGCGCGCCGCATTCCTCCGCCATGACGCCTTTGGTGAGACTGGCATGGTGATTGAGTCGCGGCTCGGCAAACAGGTCGATCACGCTGCCGCAGGCGCCGGTCTTGGGGTCGGCGGCGCCGTAGATCAGGCGCGCGATGCGTGCGTGCAGCATTGCGCCGACGCACATGGCGCAGGGCTCCAGGGTGACGTAGAGTTCGCAGCCGGGCAGGCGGTAGTTGCCTAGAGTGTTTGCGGCGTCGCGCAGCGCCCGGATTTCTGCATGGGCCGTGGGATCATGGCCGCTGATTGGGGCATTGAACCCGACGCCGATGATCTCACCGTCTTTCACCACCACGGCGCCGACCGGCACTTCGCCCGCGGCCTGCGCCTTGCGCGCCTGTTCCAGTGCAGCCAGCATGAAATCTCGGTCAACAGCCACGGATGCGTCTTCAGTCCTAGTGTTCAGTTCAATTGACAGCAGTTATTGGCAGACCGTCGGAATGGTAACCCAGCCGCGCAGCATCTGCAGTCTCTTCGGCTAGCGCGAACCACCTTCCGGGCCAACGGTAGAAGCAAGCCAAAGCGTAGAATGCGCGTATGCGGCCATCCCTCCCTATTAGTTTTCAGAAAACGACTGGCCCCTCCGGTCGCGTTCGAGCTTGAAACCCGGCGTGATACCACCCGAAGCCGACGGCCTGCCGATTCCGCAGCGCTACTGGGCGATGCTGGTCATCGCGCTCACCATCATGATGGCGGTGCTCGACGGTTCCATCGCCAACGTCGCGCTGCCCACCATCGCCAAGGACATGCACGCCACGCCGGCGGATTCGATCTGGGTGGTGAACGCCTACCAGCTGGTCATCACCATCCTGATGCTGCCGCTGGCCTCGTTCGGGGAGATCGTCGGCTATCGCCGCGTATACCGGGCAGGGATCGTGTTGTTCACCGTCGCGTCGCTGGCCTGCGCGCTGTCCGATTCGATCCTCACGCTGAGCGCGGCGCGCGTGGTGCAGGGAATAGGCGCCGCAGGGATTATGAGCGTGAACGCCGCGCTGGTGCGTTTCATCTATCCGTCGCGTCTGCTCGGCCGCGGCATCGGCATCATCGCCCTGGTCGTGGCGGTCTCGGCGGCGGCCGGTCCGACTGTTGCCGCCGCCATACTGTCCATCGCGTCCTGGCCTTGGCTGTTTGCGGTCAATGTGCCGATAGGGATCGCCACCCTGGCCCTGGCGCGCATGCTGCCGCGCACGCCGCGCTCGGGGCGGCGTTTCGACGTGCCCAGCGCGCTGCTGAACGCGCTCTTCTTCGGCCTGTTGATCATCGGCATCGACAGCATCGGCCACGGCGGGCGGCCGCTGTACGCAGTGCTCGCCTTTCTCGGCGCGGGGCTTTCCTGCGTCGCGTTGGTGCGGCGCCAACTGCCGCAAGCCTCGCCGCTGCTGCCGGTCGACCTGCTGCGCATCCCGATGTTTGCGCTGTCGATCGCAACTTCGGTCTGCTCGTTTGCGGCGCAAATGCTCGCCTATGTTTCGATTCCATTCTATTTCCAGCACCTGCTCGGACGCAGCGATGTGGCGACCGGTCTGTTGATGACGCCCTGGCCGCTGGCGGCGGCGGTGGCGGCGCCTATCGCCGGGAGGCTCGCCGACCGCTATCCCGCCGGCATACTCGGGGCGCTGGGCCTGGCCACGTTTGCCGTGGGCCTGGTCCTGCTCGCCCTGCTGCCGGCGGCTGCAGGCGACGCCGACATCGTCTGGCGCATGGCTTTGTGCGGCGCCGGCTTCGGCCTGTTCCAGTCTCCGAACAACCGCGCCATCATCACCTCGGCACCGCGCGAGCGCAGCGGCGGGGCGAGCGGCATGCTCGGAACCGCGCGGCTGCTCGGTCAGACCATGGGCGCTGCGCTGGTGGCGCTGATGTTCAGCCTGCTGGGCGAGCACGCCACGGTATGGTCGCTGGGGCTGGCGGCGGGCATCGCCCTCCTCGCTTCCGCGGTGAGCTACAGCCGGCTGGTCGCGTCTTCGCGTGCGAATGGATAGCGTCCTGCGTAGCGGTGCGGGCCGATACAATACGACCATGCCGTCCTCCGCGAACCACGTCCGTACGCTCGTGCGCCATCCTGACACTAGCAGCGACGCGGTGCGCGGCATAGCCGCGAGCGTGACGAAATTGCCGGGCGGTGTACTGGCGCTGAACTATGTCATCGAAGGAGATCTCGATAGCCTGCGCATACCGGCGCCGCGCCCTCCCGCACCCGGCGAGCGGCTGTGGCAGCACACATGCTGCGAAGTTTTCATCGCGCGCAAAGAGGTCTCCGCCTACCATGAATTCAATTTCGCGCCCACGGGCGAGTGGGCGGCCTACGCGTTTGCGCGCTACCGCGAGGGCGCGCCCCTGGTCGATGCGGCCCTCGACCCGCGGATTGCCGTGCACCAAACCCGCGAGAGACTGGAACTCGACGCCTTCATACCTCTCGCCCTGCTGTCGCCGGAGTATGCCGACGCAGAACTCAGGCTCGCGCTCGCCGCGGTGATCGAGGACGCGGCCGGCGTGCTTTCCTACTGGGCGCTGCG
>JACZJU010000311.1 GCA_014860395.1 Burkholderiales bacterium
GCCACCGCCGATCGCGTAGCCGTTGACGCGCGCAATCACCGGCTTTGGAATGTCGCGAATGACGCTCTGCATTTCCTCGACCGGAAGTCCGATGGTGCCGCGCCCGCCGTAGCCGCCGTCTTCGGCGTCGGCGCTTTGATCGCCGCCGGTGCAAAAAGCCTTGTCGCCTGCGCCGGTGAGCACCACGACGCCGATGTCGCGGTTCCAGCCGGCCTTGCCGAAGGCCTGGATCAGTTCCTCGCAGGTGTTGCAGCTGAAAGCGTTATATACCTTCGGTCGGTTGATGGTGATGGTGGCGACACCCGCCTGCTCGGTATAGAGAATGTCCTTGAATTCCATGATGTGGTTTTCCCTGTTCGGTTTGTTCTGGATCATTGTCTAGTTCGGCGTCGTTGGGTATTATGAATACGACACTACCTTGGAGCAACCGAGTGCGGCGCCGGGGACATCAAGAAGCAGCCAGCGTCACAGGGAGGTTGCATCTTCTGCCTCCGGAGCGCTGTCAATCCGGTTGCCGTCGCCATTCCCAACTAGGCAAACCCGGAGAAAAAAATGGACATTCCCGCTCCCGACCAGCACCAGGAGCTGCGCGACGCGCTGCGCGACTTGTGCCGCCAGTACCCCGATGAATACTGGCGCAAGCTCGACTACGAGCGCGGCTTCCCAGTGGAGTTCATCGATGCCATGACCAAGGCTGGATGGATGGCGGCGTTGATCCCGCAGGAATACGGCGGCTCGGGGCTGAGTCTGGCGCAGGCCTCGGTGATCATGGAAGAAATCAACCTCTGCGGCGGCAACTCCGGCACCTGCCACGGCCAGATGTACAACATGGGCACGCTGTTGCGCCACGGTTCCGAAGAGCAGAAACGCAAGTACCTGCCCAAGATCGCATCGGGCGAACTACGGCTGCAGTCCATGGGCGTGACCGAGCCGACCACGGGCACCGACACCACCAAGCTGAAGACGACGGCCGTCAAAAAAGGCGACCGCTACGTGGTCAACGGTCAGAAGGTGTGGATTTCGCGCATCCAGCATTCGGACCTGATGATACTGCTGGCGCGCACCACGCCGGTCGCCCAGGTCAAGCGCAAGTCGGAGGGCATGTCGATATTCATCGTCGATCTGCGTGAGGCCGTGGGCAAGGGGCTGACCCTGCAACCGATACGCAACATGGTCAGCCACGACACCTGCGAGTTGTTCTTCGACAACCTGGAAATTCCCGCGGAGAACCTGATCGGCGAGGAGGGCAGGGGATTCAAATACATCCTCGACGGCCTCAACGCCGAGCGCATCCTGATCGCAGCCGAATGCATAGGCGACGCCTACTGGTTCATCAACCGGGGAAGCGCTTACGCCAAGGAACGCGTGGTGTTCGACCGGCCCATCGGCCAGAACCAGGGCGTGCAGTTCCCGATCGCGGAATCCTACATGGAAACCGAAGCGGCCAACCTGATGCGCTGGAAGGCCTGCGACTTGTTCGATCAGCATAAGCCCTGCGGCGCGGAGGCGAACATGGCGAAGCACCTCGCCGCGAAGGCGTCGTTCGAGGCGGCCAACATCTGCCTGCAGACCCACGGCGGCTATGGCTTCGCCTGCGAGTACGACGTCGAGCGCAAGTTCCGCGAGACGCGGCTGTATCTGATCGCGCCGATCTCGACCAACCTGATCCTGTCCTATGTCGCCGAGCACGTGCTCGGCCTGCCGCGATCGTTCTGAGCATGGCGAAGCTCAGCGGCCGCTCCGCGTTTCTGAAGCTCCTGATCGATGAAGGCGTAACGCATCTGTTCGGCAATCCGGGCACCACCGAATTGCCGCTGATGGAAGTGGTGCCGGATTATCCCGAGCTCAACTACGTGCTCGGACTGCAGGAAGCCGTAGTGGTGGCAATGGCCGACGGTTATGCGCGCGCCTCCGGCCGGCTCGCCGCCTGCAGTCTGCACGTCGCGCCGGGCCTCGGCAATGCGATGGGCGCGCTATACAACGCCAAGTTTTCCGGTTCGCCGCTGATTGTGACCTGCGGCCAGCAGGAGCAGGGCCACGGCCTGCTGGAGCCGCTGCTCTACGACCCGCTGGTGCCGATCGCGCAGCCCATGGTCAAATGGGCGATCGAAGTGACGCGCGTCGAAGATCTGCCGCGCATCGTGCGCCGTGCGGCGAAGGTGGCGCTGACCCCGCCCACGGGCCCCGTGTTCATCAGCCTGCCGGGGGACGTGCTCGATGCCGAGGCGGAGCTCGATTTCGGCAAGCCGACCCGGGTGGACGCCCGCGTGCGGCCCTCGGACGAGGCGCTGGCGCAGCTCGCTTCGATGCTGCTTGCGGCGAAGAATCCGGTGATTCTTGCGGGACAGGAGCTCGCCATCCATGACGCCTTCGCCGAAGCGGCGGAACTCGCCGAGTTGCTCGGCGCCGCGGTGTATCAGCAGCCCATTCCCTATTGCGCGCAGTTTCCCAGTGCGCATCCTGCCTATCTCGGCGCGCTGACGCGCAGCCAGAAGCAGGTACGCTCCCTGCTCGAGCCCTTCGACATCATGCTGTGCCTGGGCGCAGACTTGCTGCGCATGTCGGTGTACAGCCCGATCGCGCCGCTGCCCGAGGCGATGCAGGTGCTGCACATCAGCGAGCGCGACTGGGAGCTGGGCAAGAACTATCCGACCGAGTTTGCGCTGTGCGCGAACGTGAAGGAGACGCTGCGCGCCCTGCTGCCGCTCGTGCGCGCGCAGCGCAGCAATGCTGTAGCCGAAGCGGCCGCGCGCCGGCTCGCCGCGCTGGCGCCGCGCAACTGGACGGCGCAGCGCGAACTGGCGCGCACCGAAGTCATGCGCGCCGCCGCCACTGCGCCCATCGATCCGCGCTACCTGATGCTCGCGATCAGCGAAACGCTGCCGCCGGATGCGATCGTGGTGGAGGAGGCGCTGACCTCGTCGGCTTCGCTGCCCGGGTTTCTGGAGTTGCGTGATCGCAGGGCGTACTACGGACTCGCCAGCGGCGGCCTGGGCTTCGGTGTGCCCGGCGCGGTGGGCATCAGCCTGGCGCAGCCGGGGCGGCCGGTGGTGGCGGTCATAGGCGACGGCAGTTCGATGTACGGGGTGCAGGCCTTGTGGACCGCGGCGCATCTGAAGCTGCCGATCACCTATGTGATCGCCAACAACCGCAGCTATCGCATCCTCAAGGAACGGCTGGTGTCCATGCGCGCCACTGACCGTTTTACCGGCATGGACCTGCGTGATCCGGAAATCGACTTCGCCGGCCTTGCGTGCTCACTCGGCATGTCGGCCGAGCGCGTCCGCGATCCGCAGGCCATCGCGCCCGCGTTGCGCGCCTCGCTGCAGTCGGGCGCCCCTAGCTTGATTGAAGTGATGGTTGCCGACGGCTTTGGCGGCTGAACGGGTTTCCGGCGGACCCGGCCGGAACCTACCAGATGTTTAGTCCAGTCCGAGCATGCGGCCGATTTCGCTCAGGAACATGCCGACGCGGACGCCGTCCGCGCGCAGTTCCACCGCCGCCCGATCGAACAGGCCATGCACGGATTTCATTCGGTCCTCGACTTGCGGGAACTGAACGTCCGCGCCGGCCAGCATGCGCTTCAGATCTTCCACCTCCGAGCGCAACTGCGCGTATTTGGCGCTGTCCTGCGGCAGGTCCGCGAGATTCGCGGAGATCTCCTCCACCAGGCTTTTCGCGCGATCGATATCGAATTCACTTTTGTTCACGTTCTTCTCCATTGTCGTAGCCAGCCTATCCGCCGCGCGTGGCTGCCATATTGAGAAAGATCAAGTATGGGCCGGTCGCCGGCCAACGCCTTATCTTCACACGCCCGCCGCCATCTAGCCATAGTTGATTTCATCCGCCGCGTCCGCCTCGGGGGCGTCGGCCGCGTAATCGCGCCCGCCGCGAGCGTCGCGCGCCGCGGCCGCCTCGCGGTACCATTCGTGCGCGACTATGCTCGCCATGACTTCGTTGGTGCCGGTCCAGATGGAAGCCAGCCTGATGTCGCGGTAGATGCGCTCCAGCGGGAACACGTTGGTGTAGCCGATGCCGCCGACCACCTGCATCGAATTATGCACCACTTTCTGACACGATTCGGTGACGAACTTCTTGGTCTCGGAGACCATGCGCCGCACCCGGTTCATTTCCATTCCGCCATCCACCGCGCGCGCCGTGGCATAGACGAGAGAGCGGCAGGCGTCGAGCAGCATCGCGCCTTCGGCGACCTGAAAGCTCACGCCTTGGAAACGGTTGATGGTCTCGCCGAAGGCTTTGCGCTTCGATGTATAACGTGTGGCGATGTCCAAAGCGGAGCGCGCCGGTCCTATGGTCATGGCCGCGGTTCCCAGCCGCTCCGGGATCATCATGGTGGTGAACACCGGGTAGGCGCCGTTGACTTCGCCGACGACATTCGCGCGCGGAACCCTCACGTCCCGGAACACCAGCCGGCCGGTGCCGCCGCCGCGGCATCCCATCAAGCCGTAGAGATACTCGACTTCCACGCCGGGACCGCGATCGACGATGAAGCAGGTGATGCGCTTTTGCGGCGCCGTAGCCGGATCGGGGTCGGTGCGCGCATAGACAAGAAAATAGTCCGCGCCTTCCGCGCCGACGATGAAACGCTTTTGTCCGTTCAGCAGAAAGTAATCGCCTTTGTCCTCCGCGGTGGAGGTGGCGCCGAAAAAGTCGGAGCCGCCGCGTGGTTCCGTGAGACATTCGGCGGCGAATATCTCGCCGCGCAACAGCGGCTGGACGTAACGCGCCTTCTGCGCGTCGGTCCCGTGCAGTACGATTGCGTCGCAGACGAGATCCGCGCCCACGCCGAAGACACAGGCAAGCTCATAGCTCAGGCTGCCGATTTCCTCGCTGATCGCACATGACGCGACCCAGTCCAGTCCTTTGCCGCCCCATTTGACCGGGTGGCGCACGCCCAGGAGATTGCGCTGTCCGGCTTCGCGCAGCCACTCTTTGGGAAAACGTATTTTTTCCTCGTCCATGTCCAGGATCAGCTGACGCGGAGTGGAATTGACGAAATCGCGCGCGGCGTCCCGGGCGCGGCGTTGTGCTTCATTCAGCAGATGGTCGAACATGTTGTCCTCAGGGCCAGGTCAAATAGGGTTTGACTGAAGTATACGTCCGTTCGTATGATTCCCGGCATATGCACGATCAGTCAACGCGTCCGGCGAACCGTTTCGATCTGCCTGAATGGGCCGGCGCCTTCGGCGATCTGGGAACCCTGATTCCTTTCGTCGCCGCCTACGTATCGATACTGAAAATGGATGCCAACGGCCTGCTCGTCGCCTTCGGCGTGGCCCTGATCATGGCAGGATTCATCTACCGCACGCCGTTTCCGGTCCAGCCGATGAAGGTTATCGGCGCGGCGGCGGTGAGCCAGACCATGCTCGCCGCGGGTTTGGGATCGGCGGCTGTGGTCGGGGCGGGGCTGACAACGGGGCTGCTGTGGATCGTTCTGGCTGTGACTGGCGTGGGCAGGCGGGCGGCACGCTGGGTTCCGCGCTCGGCGCTGCTGGGCGTCGTCATGGGCCTGGGCTTCTCGTTCATGCTCGCGGGAATCCGCATGATGTCCGCCAGTCCTTGGATCGCGGGACTGCTGCTGGCATTGACGCTGGTGCTGCTCGGTCGCCCGCGCGTGCCGGCGATGCTGGTTCTGCTGGCGATTGGGGCGGCGATCGCATTGATCGAGCAGCCAGGCCTCGTGCGTGATCTGAGCGGCCTGAAACCTGAATTCAGGATTCCCGGCTTCGCCTGGCAGTCGCTGACCATGAACGATTTGTGGACCGGGTTCGTATTGCTGGCCTTGCCGCAGCTCCCGTTGACCTTCGGCAATGCCTTTATCGCAATCACGGAGGAAAATAACCGACTGTTTCCCAACCGGCCGGTCACCGAGCGCTCGGTCGCCTATTCCACCGGTTTGATGAATCTGGGCTCCAGCCTGATCGGCGGCATACCGATGTGCCACGGCGCCGGCGGCATGGCGGGTCACGTGCAGTTCGGGGCGCGCACCGGCGGATCGTCCATCATTCTCGGCAGCGTGCTGCTTTTCGCCGGGCTGTTCCTGTCAGCGTCGATCGGCACGGTGTTCAGTATGTTTCCGCAGAGCGTACTCGGCGTCATCCTGTTCATGGCCGGGCTGCAACTGGCCCTGGGAAGCCGCGATGTCGGCGCGGAAAAAGCCGACCGTTTCGTGGTGCTGGCGACGGCGGCCTTCGCCATCTGGCATGTCGGCGCGGCCGTGCTGTTCGGAATTATGGTGCACCACGCGTCCCAGCGCGGCTGGCTGCGCATCTAAACAAAAAAGGCTCCGAGCGGAGCCTTTTTGCGTGACAGCCGGACTAGCGGCTATTTCTTGGTTGCAGCGATGATCTGGAAATTGCCGAAGAAATAAGTCGTGCGCTCGCACGTCCACCCGCCCGTGGCTTCCAGATAGTTGAGCGGATCATGCGTGTCCCATAGCGCCAGACCCAGCGGTTCGAACACCTTGAAGTAGGTCCAGCTCAGCGCGCGCAGCACCCACAATTGCGGCCGGTGAAATTCCGCAAGAAAGAGCTTTCCTCCGGGTGCGAGCATGCGCCCCGCCTCGTTCAGCGCCTGTCCTTTCAGGTCGTGCGGTAGTTCGTGCAGCAGAAAGAATATGACGTTGGCGTCGACGCCGCCGTCCTTCAGCTTCATCGCGGTGGCGTTGTCCTCGACGAATTCCACCTTGCCGTCGTACTCGCGCAGCTTGCTCTTCGCATGCGTCAGTTCGTTCTGAATGATATCGGCGATGAGTACGCGCTCGGCGCCCGACTCGACGGCAGCTTTCACTACGCGCGGTATTACGTTGCCGAAGGCGCAGGAGGTGATCAGCACCTTCTTTTTTCTGAGATCCATTTGCTTCAGCTCGGACACGATCTTCGAAACCAGATGGTGGTACTGAAATAGCAGGATCGCCGAAATGATGGGTTGAAAATCGACCAGCTTGATCAGGCGCATGTTCGAATAGATCGGATAGACATGCGAACTTTCGCTCTTCGAATCCGCCGACAGCCCGCGCAACACCAGCGCGCCCCGCGTCACCACGAAGAAGAACAGGCCGGTAGATGCCAACAGAACAAATATGGCGAAAACACCGCTAATCATCCACGAATTCATCGCACTTCCTTAATCTAATCAACAGGGAATTCTATCCACGGGCGCTAGTATCGCGGCTTTTCCGGGGCCTATCAAGTCAAAACAGGTGGAATTTTGCAAGCCGCCATGTTGGGGGAAAAGGCGATCCTGCATCTTGATGTATGTCAAGAGTGAAACATTGCCGGAAATACCGTTACCATAGCCGTATTTGGCGAAAGCCGAGGGCAGGGTGGCGACACGATGGTCCCACCTCTTCCCTGGCCGTGCATACCCCCTTGAGTTATAGGGGGCATCTCGGCCATTCGGAATCGAGCCCACAGGGAATTGCGAACAAAGGAGATCTCATGGCAGGGTTAGACAAATCCACTCCCGCCCCGACGGAAATCAAGCTGCACCAGAAATCGCGCATGCTGGAAATCGCCTTCGAAGACGGCAAACGCTATACGTTGCCGTTCGAGTTTCTGCGCGTTTATTCGCCCTCGGCGGAGGTGCGCGGCCACGGGCCGGGACAGGAGGTGCTGCAGATCGGGAAGAAGGACGTGGAGATCAACCAGGTCGAACCGGTGGGCTCCTACGCGGTGCAGCTGGTGTTCTCCGACGGGCACGACAGCGGCATTTATTCCTGGGATTATTTCTATAACCTGGGCGCCAACCAGGACGCCATGTGGACGCATTACCTCGAGCGCATGCAAGCGGAGGGGGCCAGCCGCGAACCCGGGACGGGCGAATTCGCGCAGCGTCCCAAGTCGAAGTAGGCGAGCGTGGATAGCCGCAGCGATACTTACGTTTGCGAGGACGGGGAGGAGCGCCAGGCCGGCGCGGCTGCGCGCTTCGAAGTCGTCCTGATCAATCCGTATGAACTCGGTCGGCAGCCGTTCGCTCTGGCCGAGCCTGCGGCATGGCTGAAGCGGGACGGATTCGAGGTGCGCTGCATCGATCTTTCGCTGCAAAAACTCGATCCGGACTTGCTTCGCGGCGCACAGCTGGTGGCGCTGTATGTCGGCATGCACACGGCCACCCGCATCGCGGTCGAAGCGCTCCCGCGCATACGTGCGCTGCTGCCGCGCGCGCATCTATGCGTGTACGGGTTGTATGCGCCGATGAACCAGGATTTGCTGCGCGGCCTGGGAGTAAAGACCATCCTTGGCGGCGAATTCGAGCCGGGGCTTGCCGATCTGGCGCGGCGGCTGCGCGCGGGTGAAGCGTGCGATACCCAAGCCGGGCCGGTGGTGCATCTGGGCAAAATCGATTTTCTGACGCCGGACCGCTCGAGCCTACCCGGGCTGGAACGCTACGCCCACTTGCTCCTGCACGATGGCAAGAAAAGGCGGCTGGGTTTCATCGAGGCCAGCCGCGGCTGCAAGCATCTGTGTCGGCACTGTCCCGTGGTGCCGGTCTATCAGGGCAAGTTCCGCGTCGTGCCGGTGCCGGTGGTGATGGCGGACATCGCGCAGCAGGTGCGCGCGGGCGCCGCGCACATTTCGTTCGGCGATCCGGATTTCTTCAACGGCAGCACCCATGCGATGAAAGTGCTCGCAGCCATGCATGCCGAGTATCCCGATCTCAGTTTCGACGCCACGATAAAAATTCAGCACATCATCGCCCATGCCGAGCTGCTGCCGAAGCTGAAGGCGGCGGGCTGCCTGTTCCTCACTGCAGCGGTCGAATCGGTGGACGACCAAGTGCTGCACCACCTCGCCAAGAACCATACGCGCGCCGACTTCGAGCGCGCCCTGCAGTTATGTCGCGAAGCCGGCATCGCCATGGCGCCGACCTTCGTGCCGTTCACGCCCTGGACCACGCTGGAAGGCTATCTCGAGCTGCTGCGCACGCTGCTGCGCCTGCGTCTGGTCGAGGCGGTGCCGCCGATCCAGCTTTGCATACGCCTGCTCGTGCCCGAAGGTTCCTGGCTGCTGCAGTTGCCGGGATTCCGCGAAATGATCGCGCCGTTTGACGCGAAATTGCTGGGCTATCCGTGGCGGCACGCCGACCCGCGCGTCGATGGCCTGCAGCAGACGCTCCAAGCCCTGGCCGCGCAAGGCGAGCAACAGGGACTCGCGCGCAGCGAAATTTTCGCGCAGATCTGGCAGCTGGCGCACGCTGCTCTCGGCCTTCGGTCGCCGCCGCTAGCCAGCGCGGACTTCGGCGAGCCGATCGCGCATCTGTCCGAGCCCTGGTACTGCTGCGCCGAGCCCACCGAGCAGCAACTGCAAAGCTTCTGATTGCATGGCCTTGAAGCGCGTTCTGTTGCTGTTGCCGACCGCCAGCTACCGCAACGACGATTTTCTCGCGGCGGCGAAGCGGCTCGACGTCGAAGTCATCAGCGTTGCGAACTACTGCCATCAGCTTGCGCCCGCATGGGGCAAGAGCCCGATTCAATCGGTGCCTTTCGACCAGCCGGTCGCCGCGCTGAAGCAGTTGCTGATCTCGCTGGGGCGCAAGCCCGACGCGGTGCTGGCGGTGGACGACAGCGGCCTGGAACTGGCCGCTTTGTTATGTGAATACTTGTCCCTTCCAGGCAATTCACCCGAAGCGGTGCGGCAGACGCGCGACAAGCTGGCGTTTCGCAACCTGCTGCGGCGCGGCGGCCTGCGCTGCCCCGATTTCAGTCATCTGGATACCGACACGCAGGCGGCAAATCTGCCGCCGCCGCTGGCCTTTCCGGTGGTGGTCAAGGCGCGCCGGCTCGGTGCCAGCCGCGGCGTGATCCGCGCCGACACGCCACATGCCTATGCGCAAGCGGTGCGATGGGTGCGCGACATACAGGCCAAAGCAGATCGCGACTCCGTCGCACTGGGCCTGGTTGTGGAGAGCTTCATTTCGGGCAGCGAACACGCCCTGGAAGGATTGCTGCAGGACGGGCGGCTGCGCGTGCTGGCGCTGTTCGACAAGCCCGATCCGCTTGACGGCCCCTATTTCGAGGAAACCATTTACCTCACGCCCTCGCGCCTGACGCAGGACAAACAGAACGAGATCGCGCAAACGGTGCAGCGCGCGTGCGCGTTGGCCGGACTGAAAACCGGTCCGGTCCACGCCGAAATGCGCGCAAACGCGCAAGGCGTATGGATGCTCGAAATCGCCGCGCGCTCCATCGGCGGCCTGTGCGGCAGAATATTGCGCCATGCGTTGGGCATGAGCCTGGAAGAATTGATCCTGCGCCAGGCCCTGAACCTGCCGCTGCCGGAGGTGCAGCCGGGCGCGGCGAACGGCGTGATGATGATCCCGATTCCGCAGCACGGCATTCTTCACGGCGTGCGCGGGCTGGATCAGGCGTCGGCCGTGGCGGGGGTCAGCGACATTCAGATCACCGCCATTGCGGGCCAACTGATCGCGCCGCCGCCAGAAGGCGCAGCCTATCTGGGCTTCATTTTTGCGCAGGGTAGTTCGCCCGAGGCCGTTGAATCCAGTCTGCGCAAGGCGCAGCAGCAACTGGTGTTCGACATTCAGGCAGCTGTTTCCGTCAATGAGGCGCGCGCATAGCGTCGTGCCGCGCCTACCGCGACCAAGTTTGACATATCGCAAAGCCAGGAGCGGTATCGGAGCCTAGAGTGGAGTCATCCGACCGGGAGAGTGTCGCCGCGGTATGCGGCGGCCGCCGAAGGCGCAATACCCAGAAACGCTCAGGCAAAAGGACCGGTCGGGCGGAAGCGGTGCTTCCGTCACTCTGGAGAGCAGCCGCCGAATGCGGGTGGCCACCGAAGGGGCGCACAGCCGGATGAGAGCATCGGGCTGTAATCTCTCAGGTATCAGGGACAGAGGGGTAACGCGGATCGCGAGGTCGGCGTTGCCCCTTTTTTATTGCCGCCGAGGAAAGCTTGCTCAAGAAAACGCCGCTTAACGCCGCTCATCGCGCCCTGGGCGCACACATGGTCGATTTCGGCGGCTGGGACATGCCGGTCAACTACGGCTCGCAGATCGAGGAACATCATGCGGTGCGGCGCGATGCGGGAATGTTCGACACCTCGCACATGCTTGCGGTCGATGTCATTGGCGCCGACGCGCGCGATTTCCTGCGCCGCGCGCTCGCCAACAACGTGGACAAGCTCAAGCTACCCGGCCGTGCTCTGTATTCCTGCATGCTCAACGACGAGGGCGGGGTCATCGACGACCTGATCGCGTATTTCTTCGCCGAGGAGTTCTTCCGCCTGGTGGTGAACGCGGGCAGGGCGGAGCAGGATCTGGAGTGGCTAGCTGCGCTGCGGCAGCGCTTCCGGGCGGCGGTGGAAATCACGCCGCGCCGCGATCTGGCGATGATCGCGGTGCAGGGTCCGCGCGCGCGCGAATGTGTGTGGCAGGTGCTGTCGGAAGCACGCGTGGCCACCGAAGCAATGCCGCCATTCCACAGCGCGCAAGTAGACGAACTGATGCTGGCGCGCACTGGCTACACGGGTGAAGACGGATTCGAAATCGTGCTTCCAGCCGGGCGTGCCGAGGCCTTGTGGGGCGCGCTCATCGGCTGTGGCGTGAGACCCTGCGGCCTGGGCGCGCGCGACACGCTGCGCCTGGAGGCGGGCATGAATCTGTGGGGCCAGGACATGGACGAAAGCGTGTCGCCGCTGGACGCGGGGCTGGCATGGACGGTCGATCTGGACCGTGCGCGCGATTTCGTCGGATGCTCGGCGCTGCTCGCGCATCCGCAAAGCCGGCAATTGCTCGGGTTGGTGCTCGCGGAAAAATCCGGCGTGCTGCGCAGCCACCAGAAAGTGGTCACCGCGCAGGGAGAGGGCGAGATCACCAGCGGCACGTTTTCGCCTACGCTAGCGCGCTCGATCGCGCTGGCGCGCCTGCCGCTGGGTGTGAAGCCCGGCGCGCCAGTGCAGGTGATGGTGCGCGACAAGCGACTCGCGGCAAAGGTGGTGAAGCCGCCGTTCGTACGCAACGGCAGAATCTTGGTCGATTAGGGAGGAAAGAAATAACCATGAAAACTCCGGAACAGCTGAAGTACACGCAAACGCACGAATGGGTGGCCAGTGAAGCCGACGGCACCCTCGCGGTGGGAATCACGGACCACGCACAGGAAGTGCTGGGCGACATCGTGTTTCTGGAATTGCCGGTGGTCGGAAAGCGCTATGCGCAAGGCGAGGCCTGCGCGGTGATCGAATCGGTGAAGGCAGCTTCCGATATCAATATGCCGGTGGCGGGGGTGGTCGTTGCCGCCAACGACGCTCTGGCGCAATCGCCGGAGCAGGTCAACGCCGATGCCTACGCCGCCTGGATGTTCCGGATCAAGCCCGACAATGCAGGCGACATCGGCAATCTGATGGACGCCGCCGCTTACGCTGGGCACGCAGCAAAATAGGAGGAGGTCATGCAGGAGACGCTCATGCGGAGCAGGAAGCAGCCTCAGCCAGTGTCGGCGGAACCGGAGCAGCACGACGCGTTCGCCGCACGCCATATCGGCCCGGACGCGGCAGAGCAGGCCGACATGCTTTCCGTGCTCGGCTATGCCACGCGCGCCGCCTTGATCGACGCAGTCATTCCCGCGGACATACGCGAGCAGGCTGAGGTGGCCCTGCCGCCGGGCTTGAGCGAAACGGCGGCACTGGCCGAACTCAGGAAGCTTGCGGCGACGAACCGGGTGGTGCGCTCGTTCATCGGCCAGGGCTATTACGACACGACTCTGCCCGGCGTGATCCAGCGCAATGTTCTGGAGAGCCCCGCCTGGTACACGGCATATACGCCCTACCAGCCGGAGATTTCGCAGGGCCGTCTGGAAGCGCTGATCAACTTCCAGACCATGGTGTGCGACCTCACGGGCATGGCCATTGCCAATGCCTCGCTGCTCGACGAGGCCACCGCCGCAGCCGAGGCAATGGCGCTGTGCCGGCGCAGCAGCACTATCGAGAGCAATGTCTTCTACGTCGCGGATTCGGTGCTGCCTCAAACCCTGGACGTGGTGCGCATGCGCGCCGGGCCTCTGGGCCTGGACGTGAAAACCGGCCCGGCCCAGAATGCAGCGGCGGTCGAGTGCTTCGGCGTGCTGCT
The DNA here is from genome assembly GCA_014860395.1 of Burkholderiales bacterium. Taxonomy (GTDB): domain Bacteria; phylum Pseudomonadota; class Gammaproteobacteria; order Burkholderiales; family SG8-39; genus 2-12-FULL-64-23. The sequence goes on from JACZJU010000311.1 coordinate 13,102, forward strand.
GCAATATCCGGCCGCGAATGGCGAGGTGGAAGACTATCGCGCCCTGGTACAGGCGGTGCACGCGCGCCGCGGCCTGGTTGCGGTTGCCGCCGATCTGCTTGCGCTCGCGCTGCTTAGTCCGCCGGGAGAGTGGGGCGCGGACGTGGTGCTGGGCTCGGCTCAGCGTTTCGGCGTGCCCATGGGCTTCGGCGGCCCGCACGCGGCTTACTTCGCCACCCGCGATGAATTCAAGCGCAATCTGCCCGGCCGCCTGGTAGGGATAACGCGGGACAGCCAGGGTAATCCGGCCTACCGGCTCGCGCTGCAGACGCGCGAACAGCACATACGCCGCGACAAGGCCACCAGCAACATCTGCACCGCGCAGGTGCTCCTGGCCGTGATCGCCGGCATGTACGCGGTGTATCACGGTCCGCACGGCCTGACCCGCATCGCGCGGCGGACGCACAGACTGACCAGCGTGCTCGCTGCGGGCCTGAAGCAGATGGGCGCAGCCATCGAGAATGCATCCTGGTTCGATACCCTGACCATAGTCCCGGCGACGCGAACCCAAGCGGTGCACGCGGCCGCTGCGGCGCGTGGCGCGAACCTTCGCCGCATCGACGAGCGGCGCGTCGGCGTGTCGCTGGACGAAACCTGCACGGCCGCGGAGGTGAGGCTGCTGTGGCAGATTCTCGCGCCTCCCGGCATCGCGGCGCCCGATTTCGACGCGATCGAACGCGGCGTGGACGATGCATACCCGCCCGGACTCAGGCGCAGCAGCAGCTTTCTCGCGCACCCGGTGTTCAACATCCACCACTCCGAGACCGCGATGCTGCGCTATCTGCGCCAGCTCGCGGACCGCGACCTGGCGCTGGACAGAACGATGATTCCGCTGGGCTCCTGCACCATGAAGCTGAACGCGACGAGCGCGATGCTGCCGATTTCCTGGCCCGAGTTCGCGCACCTGCATCCGTTCGCGCCGGCGTCGCAGACCGCGGGCTATCGCGAACTGATCAGCGCGCTGGAGCGCATGCTGTGCGCGATCACCGGTTATGCGGCCGTGTCGCTGCAGCCCAACGCCGGGTCGCAGGGCGAGTTCGCCGGCCTGCTGGTGATCCGCGCCTGGCACCGCTCGCGCGGCGAGGGCCAGCGCAAGGTGTGCCTGATTCCCGCGTCCGCGCACGGCACCAATCCGGCTTCCGCGCATATGGCGGGCATGCAGGTGGTGGTGCTCGCCTGCGATGCCGGCGGCAACGTCGATCTCGCCGACCTGCGCGCCAAGGCCGAGGAGCATAGCCATGAACTGGCGGCGATCATGGTGACCTATCCATCCACCCATGGCGTGTTCGAGCCCGAAATCCGCGAAATTTGCGATATCGTGCATAGCCGCGGCGGCCAGGTGTACATCGACGGCGCCAACCTGAACGCCATGGCCGGCCTGTGCGCGCCGGGGCACTTCGGCGGTGACCTGTCGCACCTGAATCTGCATAAGACCTTCGGCATTCCGCACGGCGGCGGCGGGCCGGGGGTGGGCCCGCTGGCGGTGGCGGCGCATCTGGCGCCTTTCCTGCCCGGACACCGGGAACTGCCGGCCGCGGAACACAGCATAGGTGCAGTGGCGGCAGCGCCCTACGGCAGCGCCGGCATCCTGCCGATCGCATGGATGTACATTGCTTTGCTCGGGCGGGAGGGTCTGCGCGAGGCGAGCGAAGTGGCGATACTGAACGCGAACTATGTCGCCAGGCGCCTGGCGCCGCACTATCCGGTGCTCTACAGCGGGTCTGGCGGATTGGTCGCGCACGAGTGCATACTCGATCTGCGGCCGCTCAAGGAATCCAGCGGCATCGGCGTCGAAGACGTCGCCAAGCGGCTAATCGACTACGGCTTTCACGCGCCCACCATGTCGTTTCCGGTGCCGGGCACGCTGATGGTTGAACCCACCGAAAGCGAGTCCAAGGCTGAACTCGACCGCTTCATCGAGGCGATGATCGCGATTCGCGAAGAAATTCGCGCGGTGGAAGAGGGCAGGCTGGACCGGGAAGACAATCCGCTCAAACACGCCCCGCATACCGCCGCCATGGTGTGCGCGGACGCATGGCCACACGGCTATGGGCGCGAACTCGCGGCCTTTCCTCTGGCGGGATTGCACGCGTGCAAATACTGGTCGCCCGTGGGCCGCGCAGATAACGTGTACGGCGACCGCAACCTGGTCTGTTGCCGCATAGCCGCGGGATGCAGGGTCGAGTCATAACTCTGAACGCAGGTTCAGGCGCGAACCCGTGCACCCGACTTGATTTCGATCAAGTTGAGCGAGACGGCGGGCCAGAAGTCGCCGTCTATCAGGTATAGTAATAACGCAACTCTTTACGGGCGTCGGTCTCGCGCCGCGTTCAATGTTGTTCAAAAAACCAAGGGGGAAAGTAACATCATGAAACGAACCGTATTGAAAGCCATCACCGCAGTGTCTCTGGCTCTGGCAGGAGCCGGCACTGCATCTGCCGACACGTTCAGGCTGACCATAGGCGCGGGTCATCCGGCCGACGCGGCAGTCTGGATCACCACCATGCGCGACTTCCTCGCGCCGGAGATCGCCAAGCGGGTGGCGGCAAAGACCGGCCACAAGATCGAATGGGTCGATGCCTACGGCGGCTCGGTGTGCAAGCTGGGCGAATGCCTGGAAGCGGTGGAAAGCGGACTGGTCGACATCGCCGACCTGCACGTCGCGTTCGAGCCGACCAAGCTGATGGCGCAAAATTTTGCGTATTTCGTTCCTTTCGGCACGCCTGATCCGCGGGTAGCGGCCAGGGCCGCGCGCAAGGTCTACGACACGCTTCCCGATCTGAAGAAAATGCTCGAGACCAAGTACAACCAGGTGTTCCTGGCGGTCGGCAGCGTGGGCGACTACAACCTCGTCACGACGTTTGCCTGGGACAAGGTGGAGCAGCTGAAGAACCGCAAGATCGCCGCAGCCGGCCCCAACATCCCCTGGTTGCAGGCGGTGGGTTCGATCCCGGTGCAGTCGAACCTCAATGAAGCCTATACCTCGTTTCAGACCGGCGTCTACGACGGCTGGATCATGTTTCCGGACGCGACTGTCGGCTTCAAGCTGAACGAAGTGGCAAAGTATTACACCTTCACCGATTTCGGCGCAGTACCGAACGTGCTGATCTCCATCAACAAGGATACCTGGAAGAAACTGCCCAAAGCGGTGCAGGACATCATGCTCGAGGTTGGCAAGGAATACACCGAAGTCGAGTCCAAGGCTGCCTACGACAAGGGAGTGAGAAGCGTCGAGACGATGAAGGCGACCGGAGGGACGGTGCGCTCGCTCAGCGATGCGGAGAAAGTAAAATGGGCGAACGCGCTGCCTGATATTCCCAATCAGCGTACTGCCGAAATCAAGAAGGCCGGGCAGCCGAGCAAGGGCATTGCGCTCTACATCCGGTACTTGAAGGAAGCCGGCGTCAAACTGCCGCGCGACTGGAAGATCAAGTAATTTTCCTTCTGCGGTTGCCGTCCCCGGGTGCTTCTGAACCCTGGGGGCGGCGCTGCCGTATTTCGGAATCGAGATGAAATCCCTGGTTAAGCTGCTGCATGGTCTGATGGCGTCTCTCAACGTCATCGGCGCGATCTGGGTGTTTCTGATCATGCTGCTGATCACGACGGACGTAGTCGGCCGGGCGTTCTTCGATTCGCCGCTGTTCGGCGTGCCCGAGATCGTCAAGATTTCCGTGGTCGGCCTGGTCTGGTGCCAGATGGCGCATACGCTCAAGATCGGCGCCCACCTGCGCTCGACCATCCTGCTCGACCGCATGCCGCCGGCGGCGCAGCGCACGGTTGAAATCGTCGCCTGTATCCTCGGCGCCATCATGTTCGCCCTGATCGTTTACTCAGGCTGGGACAACATGGTCGACGCCTGGCGCATAGGCGAGTTCGAGGGCGAGGAACCGGTCAGGGTTCCCACCGCGCCGATACGGACGCTGGTGTTGATCGGCGCGGCGCTGACGGCAATCCAGTTTCTGATCATGCTCGTCGACGTGATTCGCGGCAAAGCCGTGCATCACGCGGAAGGCGAGTTCTGATGGATCCGACCACTGTCGCGCTGGTTACGGTCGGATTCGTATTTGTGCTGGTTCTGCTGGGCATCCATATAGGCGTCGCCCTGGCGCTGTTGAGCGTGCTCGGCATCTGGGGTATCACCGGCAAGCTGCACGTCGCGATTAGTCTCTTGAACACCACGGCCTACAGCGCGGTGATGGATTACGTGTTCGCCGTGATCCCGCTATTCGTGTTGATGGGGATACTGGCCACGCTGTCTGGCGCCACGCGCGATCTGTTCAGCTCTGCCCAGGTTCTGTTTGGACGCATCCGCGGCGGGATCGGCATCGCCACCGTCATCGCCAATGCGCTGTTCGCCGCGATTACCGGGGTGTCGGTCGCTTCGGCAGCAGTGTTCTCAAGGCTGGCGATACCGGAAATGGAGCGGCTGAATTACGACCGCAAGTTCAGCTACGGCATCGTCGCCGGCAGCGCCATTCTCGGCATGCTGATCCCGCCGTCGATACTGATGATTGTCTACGGGGTGCTGACCGAGCAGTCGATCGGAAGGCTGTTTGCAGCCGGTGTCGGTCCCGGCCTGCTGGTGACGGCACTGCTCTCGCTCGGTATCTGGCTGATGGTGTTTTTCTCGCCCCGTCTGGGCGGGCAAATGGAAAAACTGCCGAAGCTGGACATGCGCACGGCCGTGCGCACGGCGGTCAAGCCCTGGGGCGTGATTCTTTTGATCGGCCTGGTGCTGGGCGGAATTTACGGCGGCTTTTTCACGCCGACCGAAGCGGGCGGGATCGGCGCCGCCGGGGCGCTGGTGCTGGCCATCGTCAACAGGAAGCTGAACTGGAGCGGTTTTGTCGGCGTCCTCAGCGAAATCGGGCGCACCACGGCGAGCATATTCCTGCTGTTGATCGCGGCGCAGATGTACAGCCGCATGCTCACGATATCCGGATTGGCGGCGAAGATGAGCGAATGGGCGGCTGCGCTGCCGGTGTCGCCCGTGATCATCGTTGTGATGTTCATCGTCGTCTTCATGCTGCTCGGGATGATCATCGATTCCGTTTCCATACTCCTGTTGACGATTCCGATCATGTTTCCGGTGGTGGTCAAGCTCGGTTACGACCCGATCTGGTTCGGCATGGTCAGCATTATCGCCATCGAGATTGGTCTGTTGACGCCGCCCTTCGGCATGGTCGTGTTCGCGATGAAATCGGCGCTGGGCCGGACGGCGAGAGTCGAGGACATATTTGTCGGCTCGCTTCCGTTCCTTGCGATGCTGGCGCTGGCACTGGCGATAATCGTCGCCTATCCGCCTTTGAGTATCTGGCTGCCGTCGGTGATCATGTAGCGCGTAGCGAGGGCGGGGACTTTCAATGGAGAGCAAAATGGATGCAAGCGTCGGCATGCTCGGTCTGGGAATCATGGGCTCGGCGATGTCCGCGAACCTGGGCCAGGCCGGATATAAGGTGATCGGCTACGATATTGCGGCCGATCGGCTGCAGGCATTCGCGCAGGCTGGGGGTGTGCCGGCGCGCTCCGCGCGCGAGGTCGCCGAGCAGGCAGACATCATCATTGCCGTGCTGCCCAGCGTTGCCGCCCTGGACAGCGTGGTGAGCGGTGCCGAAGGCATTCTGGCTTCCGGCCGCAGCGGCTTGATCCTGGTCGAGGCCAGCACTTTTCCGATCGAGGACAAGCAGCGCGTGCACGATCTGTGCGGAAAGTCTGGCGTTACCATGCTTGACTGTCCGTTGAGCGGCACCGGTGCCCAGGCTGTGACCAAGGACCTGTCGGTTTACGCCAGCGGCGACGTCGAGGCTTGCGCGCGCTGCGAACCGGTATTCGCCGGCTTTGCGCGTTCGCAGCACTACCTCGGAGAATTCGGCAACGGCAGCAAGATGAAGTTCGTCGCCAACCTGCTGGTGGCGATCCACAACGTCTCGACCGCGGAAGCCTTCGTGCTCGGGATGAAGGCCGGATTGGATCCGCAGATGATCTACGATGTGGTCGGCGACGGTGCTGGCAGTTCGCGCATGTTCCAGGTGCGCGGTCCGCTCATGGTCCGCGGCGAATACGAGCCGGCCACCATGAAAGTCGAGATCTGGCAGAAGGACATGAAAATCATCTCTGAATTCGCCGCGCGCCTGGACTGTCCGACGCCGCTGCTCGCGGCATCCGCCGCCTACTACACCGCGGCGATGGCGCAGGGCAGGGGCGGGGAGGATACGGCTGCAGTTTGCGCCGTGCTCGAGGAAATGGCGCGCATGCATCGCGGCCCCGCCGATTCGCCATCAAACTGAAAGGAGTTTCGCCTTGGATTCAATCTTGCTCGAACAAGCCAATGTGATCGCCGACCAGGCATTGCAGAAAGCACGGGAGCTGAAGTTCGCGCCGATGACCGTTGCGGTGCTGGACGCAGGCGGCCAGCTCAAGGTGCTCAAACGCGAGGACAACGCGAGCCTGCTGCGTCCGGAGATTGCGCTGGGCAAGGCGTGGGGGGTGCTGGGCATGGGTTTCGGCGGACGCGAGCTGGCGCGGCGCGCCGAGCAGATGCCGATATTCTTCACCGCGCTGAATGCAATGTCCGACGGCCGCATGGTTCCGCTGCCCGGCGGCGTGCTGATCAGGAATCGGGAGGGGCGCGTGATCGGCTCGGTCGGCATCAGCGGCGACACTTCCGACAACGATGAAATCTGCGCGGTGCATGGCGTACAGGCCGCAGGGCTGAGCCCCGATACGGGGCGCAAAGACTGAGCCGTCCGCGCGCAATCGTCGTCTGGCGACGACGGTGGATACTTTAATTTCCGGTCAGCCCTTGCGCGGACGGCGTCCCGTCCGCTCGGATCGCCGCTAGTGCGCGGAGGTGAAGCGTGTCCGGGCACCAGCGGCGATCTTGTGGAAAATCCCGATAACGTGCCTGGTCTTTACCGTAACCGTCTTTTTGGTACGGACACGCTTCATCTCCGTACCAAAAAGACGGTTGGCGCGCGGAGCGCGCAATGACCGATCCCCGCCGCTGACTGACGCGGCGACACACTTCGGGCTGTAGTGACGGGACTTGCGCGGACGGCGTCCCGTCCGCGCGGATCGCCGCTTATGCGCGGAGGTGAAGCGAGTCCGCGCATAATCGGCGATCTTGTGGAAAACACGGTTGGCGCGCGCAGCGCGCAAGTCCTACCGTCGTAGTCCTCAGCCGATCGGCTCCGGCCGTCCGTTGGCATAGCCCTGGTAGCCGGCAAATCCCATTTCTTCCAGCAGCGCGATCAGGGTTTCGGACTCGACCGCCTGGGCGATGATGCCGATTTCCAGCGGCTGCGCGATGCGCATCAGCGATGAAACGATGAAGCGGCTGTCCTGGTTTTGCTCCAGCTCGTTCGTATACACCGGCGCGAGCTTGAGGTAGTGCGGCAGCAGGTAGTGCAGTTGCCTGAGCGAATCGCGGTGCAGATTGAAATGGTCGATCGCGAACTGCGCGCCCAGGCGCCGCACTTCGCCGGCGAAAGAGAGGGTTGCCGCGGGAACCTGGATCACGCCGAACTCGGTCATTTCGAATACCAGGCGCGCGGCGATGTCGCGCCGGCTCTGCAGCAGCTCGATCAGGCGCCGGTGCGCGCCGCGGTCGGCGACGGTCTGCGCCGAAATGTTGACGGCGACCACGGGCGCGAGCCGCGCGCCGGCGTCGATGCGCGCGATCAGCAATTCGAGCAGGCGGCAATCCAGGCGCGGCATCAGGTTGTGGCGCGCGGCCATCGGCAGGAACTGGGCGGCAGGCACGGGGCTCGCGCCTTCGTCGAGCAGGCGCGTGACCACCTCGCTTTGCAACGGCGCGCGCCCGGGCAGACTGAGCACCGCCTGGGAGTACAGCGCGAGCGTGCCGTTCTCGATCGCGCTCTCTATGTGTTCGCGCCAGGCAAGCGAACCGCGCCCGCGGCGGTCGAGCTCGGCCACTTCGATGAGCTCGAAGGTGTTCGGCCCCTTTTCCTGCGCCCGCGTGAGCGCCTGATCCGCCGCGGCCAGCAGTTCGGGCAGCGGCGGCGCGCTGGCATCGAAATGCGCCGCGCCGCAATGAAATTGGATTTCCCCGGTAAGCTCCTGCTCGGCGAGCGCCGCTTCGACGCCGGCGCTAATGGCGCTCGCGAGGACATCGGCGGCATCGGTGTTGACGTTGACCGCGGCAAGAGCGAAACTCGCGCCGCCGAAGCGCGAACAGATCAAGGTCTGGCTGCCGCAGGCGGCGCTGATCGCCTGCGCGACCAGAACCAGCAGTTCGTCGGCGCGCTGATAACCGCGGCGCAGGTTGAATTCCTTGAAGCGCTCCAGCTCCAGCAGTATGAATACGCCGGAGAAGACGTCGCGCTCCGCGTGAAACAGGCCCTGCAGCTCGTGCTCCAGACCGCGACGATTGAGTAAGCCGGTGACCGGATCGCGGTAGGCTTCGCGCTGCAAGGTTTCCGCGCGCGCGGACTCGTCTTCGATGACGCGCCGGATTTTTGCCGACAAGCCGTTCATCGCGGCGACCACGCGCCCGAGTTCGCGCGCCTTGGGCGCGAGGGCGATGGTCCTGAAGTCGCGCTCGCCCAAGGCGGTTGCCGCGCGTTCGATTTCGCCCAGCGGCCGCAGTATGGTGGCGAGGAAGGCGCGCAGCGCGAGCAGCGCCAGCGCATAGACGATGAGCAGCAGCGCGAGCGTCTGCACGCCGGTGTGCCATAGCTGCAGGTAGGCGAAATTCGGATGGCTGGTGACCAGCACGCGCCCGAGCTGGCGCCAACCCGAGCTGATCATGGCTTCCGCGCTGGGCGGGTGCAGCGGAAACAGGCGTGCAAACCATGCAGGCACCTCGCCCTGTGCCGGGGGCAGCCGCTTTTCCACCAGGGTCTCGCCGCTTACCGAGACTACGCGTATGGACTGGTAATAGCCGCGATCGAACGCGGTGTTGACCACGGTCTCGATCAGGGCGCGATCCTCGAACGGTTTCACCGTCGCGAGCCAGAGCGCAAGCGAAGTCGCGGCATCCTGCGAATGCGATTCGAGCTGCTGCTGCACATAGAGCCGGGCGTTGGAGAGATAGATCGCCTCTACGCCGGCCAATACCAGCAGGAACAGCAGCGAAGCGCCAAAAAACAGTTGCCTGAAAAGAGTCATGATCCGGTCCCGAAAAGCATGGCATTCGTGTTCATATTAGAGCCTATCTCAAAACGACGGGATAGGTTCGCTCAGTAATGCAGTTCCTGTTCCAGCTTCTCCAGCAGGGCGCGCCACAGCCTGATCTGCAGGGAGCTGCCGGCGCGGGCGTCGCGCTGGCCCTGGCGCACGATCAGCACATCCTCGTCGTTGAAGCTGTACACGGGAATCAGATCGTCGCGCTCGGATGCCGGCCGTACGCTGTCTTCGAGATTGTCCAGGATCAGCGGCACCGCGTCAGGCTCGGGATAATAGGCGAGCACCATGTGTGCCTGATTCAGCCGCACCGCCTTGACGTAGGTGATCCTCAGGCGCTGGATCGGCACGCCCAGCTCTTTCAGGGCGAAGTACTTGGCGATGGAGAAATCCTCGCAATCGGCGCCATCGCTGGCAAAGGCTTCCGCCGGCGTCGCCCAGTAGTCCTCCACGCGCCAATGCTTCAGATCGTCGATGAAGGGGATCCCATTGAAAAACGTATTGACCGCAGCGAGCAGCTCCAGCTCGTTTGCGGAGGGGCGCGGCGCGGCCGCGGTCGAGCGCACGAATGCCTGCCAGCCGGCGATGCGGGTTCTGCTCTCCGGTCCGAATTTCGCCGCATAGCGCTGCACCAGTCCTGGCGTCACGCTGCGTGAAAAGCCCAGCTCCTGCGTCGCGGCGAGCACCGCGCCCATGCCCAGCATGAACAGCAGCAGAAGCCCGAGCCGGGCTGCACGGCGCGGCGCCCGGGCAGCCGCGGTGATCCGGCCCGGTTCCGCGCCAAGGCCGGGCGATGGAGCTACGCATGGAAGCATCGTGCGATTGTACTCAATCAGCGAGCGCAGGACGCCGCGGCCGGGTGCGGACGGGTACAATAATGCGCATGCGCAATTTTGCCCGGGTTGGGCGCGCCTGACGGAGTGCATCCGTTTACAAACAGGCCCGGAGGTGCCGGCATGATCTACGAACTTTATTACTGGCCCGGCATACAAGGACGAGGCGAATTCGTGCGCCTCGCGCTGGAGGAAGCTGGAGCTGAATACATCGAGATGGCGCTGGTGCCCGAAGAGCAGGGCGGCGGCGTGCCGGCCATGATCCAGTTCCTCGAAGGCTCCGAGGTCGCGCGCCCACCGTTTGCGCCGCCGTTTCTGAAAGCCGGCCGCAAGCTCATCGGGCAGACCGCGAACATCCTCCTGTTTCTCGGGCCGCGGCTCGGACTCGCGCCGCGCGATGCCGCCGGCCGGTTGTGGACACACCAGCTGCAGCTCACGCTTGCCGATTTCGTGGTCGAAATCCACGATACCCATCACCCCATAGGCGGCGGCTTATATTATGAGCAGCAGAAGGCGGAAGCCAAGCGGCGCAGCCGCGATTTCCTTGCGCACCGCTTGCCGAAATTCCTCGGCTACTTTGAGGGTGTGATCGCGCGCAACCCGGACAGCGTCAAACGGCTGGCCGGCAAGCGCCTCACCTACGCCGATCTCTCGATGGCGCAGGTGATAGCGGGGCTGCGTTACGCTTTCCCGGGGGCTGCGAGGAACGCCCTGCGCGCCTGTCCGCGGCTGCGCGCGCTGCACGACGAGGTCTTTGCCCGGGCGCGCATCAAGCGCTACGTCGCCTCCGGGCGGCGACTCGCGTTCAACAACGACGGCATATTCCGGCGCTATCCCGAACTGGATGCGGCTTGAAGGCCGAAATCCGGCTTCGCGCGAGGATTGCGGCGAAATCGATTTTTCTTTAACCTCCTACTTACTTACGGAGGTGTGCATGTCTGAATCCTTATTCGATGCCGTAACTGCAGGTGATGTCGATCGGGTGCGCAAGCTCTTGGCCGGCGGCGCCGATTGCAATGGGCGCACCGGCGACGGTGCCACGGCGCTGATGCTGGCCGCCCACACGGGCAATCTCGCCATGGTCAAGGCACTGATCGAGGCCGGTGCGGACGTGAATGCGGCGGACGAGCGCGGCTGGGCGGC
>JACZJU010000312.1 GCA_014860395.1 Burkholderiales bacterium
TTCTTTCCGGACAAAAGTGCTTTACAACCCGAAGGCCTTCTTCACACACGCGGCATTGCTGGATCAGGCTTTCGCCCATTGTCCAAAATTCCCCACTGCTGCCTCCCGTAGGAGTCTGGGCCGTGTCTCAGTCCCAGTGTGGCTGGTCGTCCTCTCAGACCAGCTACTGATCGTCGCCTTGGTAGGCCTTTACCCCACCAACTAGCTAATCAGCCATCGGCCAACCCTATAGCGCGAGGCCCGAAGGTCCCCCGCTTTCATCCATAGATCGTATGCGGTATTAATCCGGCTTTCGCCGGGCTATCCCCCACTACAGGACATGTTCCGATGTATTACTCACCCGTTCGCCACTCGCCACCAGGTGCAAGCACCCGTGCTGCCGTTCGACTTGCATGTGTAAGGCATGCCGCCAGCGTTCAATCTGAGCCAGGATCAAACTCTTCAGTTTAAACCTGTTACTGTTTTCGGTTCCGTTAAGAACCGGTCGCTCACTCAAAGCTGACAGGTATATGAATCTCTTCATAAACCTGACTTACTTTAGTGTGAGACTCTTGATACTTTCGCTTTCTGACCCGAAGATCAGCTCGCTTCCATCAAGCGCCCACACTTATCGGCTGTTAATTTTTAAAGAACGTCGCGTTTCAAACGTCTCGTTTGTTTCGCGTCTCAATCAAGAGAGGCCGAATTATGGTTTTCCCCAGCATCGGCGTCAAGCACTTTTTGAAAATTTTTTGACAAGCGGTGCGGCGGGGTCCGTTGAGCAGTCTTCCGCAGCCGTCAAATCGAGACAGCGGCGGCGCCCTTGAGCGCCGCCGACAGCCCCGTCCGCATCGCGCGCAACCCGCGCCAGTCAACGCCCGACCATCGCCCTCACCACCCCGTCGCGCCGGATCAGCCCGTGATAGAGCGCCGCCGCGAAGTGCGCGACGAACGTGACGAAGAACAGGTAAGCCAACACCCGATGCGCGACCCGCAGCCATGCGAAGGTCGCCGGATCCGCCGCGACCAGCGCCGGCAATTGCACCCCGCCGCCCAAGGTCACCGGGTATCCGCCCGCCGACAGCATCGCCCAGCCGATCAGCGGCATCGCGACCATCAGCGCATACAGCACGAGATGCGACCCGTGCGCGGCGAACTTCTGCCACCACGGCAGATCCTCCGGCAGCGCCGGCGCTTTCGTCGACAGCCGCACCGCGATGCGCACGCAGACCAGCACCAGCACGGCGATCCCCAACGGCTTGTGCAACGCCACCAGGAAATCGTGTCGCCGCGAAACCGACGCCACCATCCCCACACCGACGAACAGCATCGTCACGATCATCGCGGCCATCACCCAATGCAGCAGCCGCGCCGGCAAGCCAAACGTCGTCGTTCCGTTCATCATCGTCCCTCCGCAGTCAATCGCGCCGCCCCGGCCACGCCGGCCTCTTCACTGGTGCGGCGCAGATACGAATCCGCATACGCGGCCGAGCGCGCCGCCAGCAACGGATCGCCCGACACCTGAATCCCGCGCGGCAGCACCGTCGGGTCGTAGTTCACGTCGCGGCACGGGCCACTGTCCTGCGGCTCGACGCGATCGAGCACCAGCGTGCCGGCGTCGATCGTCGTTCGCTGCGCGGGCCAGGTTTTCGTCGCGTCGTCCACCGGATCGCCGGGTTCGGCCAAGGTGACGAGCAGCTTCCACTTCTGCGCACCGTCGGCGATGCGGCGCGTGACGTCCTGCTGCAGCACGTTTGGATCGGCCGCCGTCGCGACGTCCGCGGCGCCGGCCGTCTGCTCGGGCACGACGCGCCATCTCACCGCGTGCCGCTGGCCGGCGGCGTCGACGAAGTAGAACGCGTTCAGCCCGTAATAGCTTTCGGTGACGTAGCTCGCGCTCGGCTTCGCGCCCTTCACCCATGCGCGGAAGGCGGCCGTCTCCGGATGCGCGGCGAAGAACGCCTTCACCTTCGCGGGATCGGGCTTGCCCGTCGCCGGGTCCGGCGCGGTCGCGAGCAGCTGCTCGTAGAAAGCCTTCGGCGTCGCGACCGGGAACACCGGCATCGCGTTCATCCCGGTGCGCCATTGCTCGCCGTCCGGCGCGGTGAGCTTCAGCGCGAGGCTGCGGATCGGCACGCTGCTGTCCGGCGCATACGGATTGCCGCCCGGCAGCGCGAACCGGCCGACCACCGGCGTGCGCACGGGCTTGAAGAACGGCGCCACCGAATACGCACTCGCGGCGCCGCTGCCTTCGAAGTAGCCGGTCACGCACACGCCCTTCGCGTGATTGCGCCGGAAGCCCGGATGGACGCCGCCGCCGGCCGTCTGCAGCGCGTCGACGAGCCGATGCGGCGTCAGCCGCGCCGGCGCGAGCCACCCGCCGACATAGCCGAACGCCACCACCACGCCGGCCGCCGCGCCGCCGATCACGGCCCAGC
>JACZJU010000313.1 GCA_014860395.1 Burkholderiales bacterium
GCATCCGCGCGCCACACCTTGCGCAGCTGCCCGGCCGCGGCGCCGCGCTCCTCGGCGCTGGCGCCGGCTTCCACCGGGCCCTGCTCGCCCCAGAGGTCTTCGCAGATGTTGAGCCCCAAGCGCACGCCGTTCACTTCGAACACCACCGGCTCGCCGCCGGGTTCGAAATAACGCTCCTCGTCGAATACCGTGTAATTGGGCAGATTGCGCTTGCGATAGGTCGCGGCGATCCCGCCCTCCTGCAGCAGGGAGGCGGCGTTATAGCGCCTGCCTTCGGCGAGTTGCGGATGGCCGACGACGACCGTGATACCGCGCACCGCCGCAGCCAGATTGTCCAGGGCCGCCGCGCAATCGCGGAAGAATCCGTCGCGCAGCAGCAGATCCTCGGGCGGATAACCGCATAGCGACAGCTCAGGGGTGAGAAGAACCTGCGCCCCGGCGGACTTGGCGCGCGCCGCGCAATCCAGAATTTTGGCGGCGTTGCCCGCAAGATCGCCGAGTACGCAGTTGACCTGCGCGACAGCGATTTTGACCGAATTGCTCATCACCAAATTATACCGCTTGCGGCGAACCGGACCTTCGCCAATAATCAGGCTGGACACGCGAGCCGGCTTGCGCCCGCAGCACTTGGTCGCGTTCCCGCCATCTTGTTGCACCATATCCGAGGAACTTAGCAATTGACCGAATTTCGCGCGCGCGTGCTCGATGATCTATCCGGCGTCGATGCTGCGACCTGGAACCGGCTCGCGGGCGGCCATCCGATGCTGTCACACGAGTTCTTCCATGCCTTGCACCAAACCGGCTGCGCCGGCACCGACACCGGGTGGCTGCCGCAATTTCTGACACTCTGGGACGAGACTGCTGCCGATAGCGCAAGCGGTTCCGCCTCACCCGGACTCCGGGCGGCGATGCCGCTATACCTCAAGTCCCACTCCTACGGCGAATACGTGTTCGACTGGGCCTGGGCCGACGCCTATCAACGCCACGGCCTGGCGTATTACCCCAAGCTGCTCGCCGCCATTCCGTTCTCGCCGGTCTCCGGACCGCGCCTGCTGGCCGCGACCGACGCAGAGCGCGCGGCGCTGGTGCGCGCTGCGCTCGCTCTGGCGCAGAACGCCTCGTCGCTGCATGTGCTGTTTCCGCAGCCGCAGGAAGCCGCCTTGCTGCAGGCAGCCGGAATGATGCTGCGCTCGAGCGTGCAATTTCACTGGACCAATCCTGGCTACGGCTCGTTCGACGAGTTCCTGTCGCAGATGTCGCACGACAAGCGCAAGAAGATTAAGCAGGAGCGGCGCAAAGTGCGCGATGCGGGCGTGAGCTTCCGGCGGCTGCGCGGCGGGGAAATCAAGGCGAGCGACTGGGCGTTTTTCGCGCGCTGTTACAACCGCACCTACCGCGAACACCGCTCCACGCCCTATTTGAACCTGGAGTTCTTTCAGCGTCTGGGGCAAACCATGCCGCAGCATGTACTGCTGATCGTAGCCGAACTCGAAGGCAAGCCCATCGCCAGCGCGCTCAACCTGTACTCGCAGGAAACCCTGTACGGCCGCTACTGGGGCGCGCTGCAATACCTGCCCTGCCTGCATTTCGAAACCTGCTACTACCAGGCGCTGGAATTCTGCATCGAGGAGAAAATCAAGGTATTCGAAGGCGGCGCCCAGGGCGAGCACAAGCTTGCGCGCGGCTTCCTGCCGGTGAAGACGCTATCGGCGCACTGGCTGGCGCACCCCGAGTTTTCCGACGCGGTGGCGCGATTTCTCGCGCGCGAACATCAGGGCATCGAGCACTACGTTGATGAACTGAACGAGCACTCGCCTTACAAAGAGGCTCCCGCCTAGAATTTCGGCTTCTTCTTCGCTTTCTTGTAGCGTTCCACACCGGAGAGGATTTCCCTCTTCGCTTCTTCCGCGCCGACCCAGCCCTCGATTTTTACCCATTTTCCGGGCTCGAGATCCTTGTAGTGCTGGAAAAAATGCGAGATCTGTGCCGTCGACAATTCGGGCAGGTCGCGCGGCGACTTGATAGCTCGGTAGAGACTGGAGAGCTTGTCCACCGGCACCGCCAGCAGCTTGGCATCACCCCCCGCTTCGTCCTCCATTTTAAGCATGCCTATCGGCCGGCAGCGCACCACCACCCCGGTGATGATGGGAACGGGGCTCAGCACGAGCACGTCCACAGGATCGCCATCATCCGAAATCGTGTGCGGGATATAACCGTAGTTGCACGGGTAATGCATCGCGGTGGACATGAAGCGATCGACGAATACTGCGCCGGTTTCCTTGTCCACCTCGTATTTGATCGGGTCGGCGTTCATCGGGATTTCGATGATCACGTTCACGTCATTGGGAATATCGCGGCCTGAGGTGACTCGGTCCAGATTCATGGCATGTCCTTGCTTGAGGGCGTATTCTCTTGAGTGCGTATTTTAAGACAGACGCGACGATGGCGGTAATATAGCAGTCGTGTCAGGATAGGCTATCGAGCATCGCGATGCATCCGCGGGATAAAATCGCGGTTGTCAATGGCGCCTGCCGCGAAGTTGGCGGCGGACGCTACCTCTGAACTCTTATATTTCCGGACGGTTCCCCATGAGCGACAAACCCATCACCCTCACCGATCTGCACAAGCTGCGCCGCGACGGCAGCAAGATCGCCATGCTCACCGGGTACGACGCGAGCTTCGCCGCGCTGCTGGATCATGCCGGCGTCGAAAGCATCCTGGTGGGCGATTCGCTGGGGAACGTGCTGCAGGGGCACGACACCACCCTGCCCGTCAGCCTGGCGGACATGGTCTACCACGTGGGCTGCGTCGCGCGCGGCGCGAAGCGCGCGTTCCTGATCGGCGACATGTCCTTCGGCAGCTATCAGGAAGGTGTCGAGCAGGCGTTCCGCAGCGCAGCGCAACTGATGGCGGCCGGCGCGCACATGGTCAAACTCGAAGGCGGGGTGACTTTTGCGCAGACCACGGAATTTCTGGTGAAACGGGGCGTCCCGGTATGCGGTCATCTAGGCCTCACGCCGCAGTCGGTGCACCAGCTCGGCGGATTCCGCGTGCAGGGCAAGACGACGGACACCGCACGGCAGTTGATCGAGGATGCGCTCGCGCTGGAGCGCGCGGGCGCCGGCTTGATCGTCCTCGAAGCTATTCCCGCCAAGCTCGCCGCCGAGGTCACTGCCAGCCTGTCGATTCCGACGATAGGCATAGGCGCCGGGCGCGACTGCTCAGGTCAGGTGCTGGTGCTGCACGACATGCTCGGCGTGTTCCCCGGCAAAAAGGCCAAGTTCGTGAGGAATTTCATGGATGGCGCCACGAGCATCCAGCAGGCGGTGGAGAACTACGTGCGCGCAGTGAAGGACGGCTCCTTCCCGGGGCCGGAACACAGCTTCTGAGAACCCGTAACAAAAGCGCTTTTGTGGACTGACTTAGGGGAGCACGAGGGGACGCGGCCCCTCGTTTTGTGACTCTGATCAGCCGGACTTGCGCAGGCCGCCCAGCAGCGCCGCTACCTGGCGCCTCGGCTTATTCTGCGCGGGCCGGGGCGGCTCGGCTGCGGCCGGAGCAGGCTCACTCGGCACATAGGGAGCGGAAAAAATCGAGTCCACCGGCTTCGCCGGGGTCTTGGGATTGTGCGCTCGCCCGCCGCGCGTCAGGCTGCTGCCGCGATCAGGGCGACGCTCGGGCCGCTCGCGCTCGGTATGCATCAGCGCCGATACCCCCGAGGCGTCCGGCTCGAAACCCGGAATGATGGTCTGCGCAATGCGTTGCTTGATGAATTTCTCGATCGCTGCCAGTTTCTCGTGCTCATCGGCACACACCAGGGAAATGGCGCGGCCGGTAGCGCCGGCGCGGCCGGTGCGTCCGATGCGGTGCACGTAATCTTCAGGCGCCCCGGGCAGCTCGAAATTGATCACCGCTGGCAACTCCTGGATATCCAGGCCGCGCGCGGCGACGTCGGTCGCCACCAGCACAGGCGTCTTGCCTGACTTGAAATCGGCCAGCGCCTGTATGCGCTCCGCCTGCGATTTGTCGCCGTGTATCGCCGAAGCGTGGATGCCGTCCTTCTGCAACTGATAGGCCAGGCGGTTCACGCCCAGGCGCGTGCCGCCGAACACCAGCACCTGCGACAGGTTCTGCGTGCGCACCAGGTGGGCAAGCAGTTCGCGCTTCTTCTCGCGCCGGACCGGGTGCACTTCGTGGCTCACCAGTTCGGTCATGGCGTTGGGCCGGGCCACTTCTATCAGCACCGGCTGTTTCAACATATTGTCTGCGAGGCGCTTGATTTCTTCCGAGAATGTTGCCGAAAAGAGCAAGCTCTGCCGCTTGGCCGGCAATAGCGCGAGAATGCGGCGGATATCCGGCATGAATCCCATGTCGAG
This sequence comes from Burkholderiales bacterium, assembly GCA_014860395.1. Taxonomy (GTDB): domain Bacteria; phylum Pseudomonadota; class Gammaproteobacteria; order Burkholderiales; family SG8-39; genus 2-12-FULL-64-23. Next base: position 4,377 of record JACZJU010000313.1, read on the forward strand.
CATGCGGTCGGCTTCGTCCAGCACCAATATCTCGACCTGGCCCAGCATCACGGTCTTCTGCTGCACGTGGTCCAGCAACCGGCCCGGCGTCGCCACCAGGACTTCCACACCGGCGCGCAGCATCTGGATCTGCGGGACGATGTCCACGCCTCCGAACACCACGCCCGGACGCAGCCCCAGGTGCTTGCCGTAGTCGCGCACGCTCTCGGCGACCTGTGCGGCGAGCTCGCGCGTCGGCGTGAGGATCAGCGCGCGCACCGGATGGCGTGCGGGCGAGGCGCTGGTATTGGCGTGCGGCGCCAAGCGCTGCAGCAGCGGCAGGGTAAAGCCCGCGGTCTTGCCGGTACCGGTCTGGGCGCCGCCCATGACGTCGAGCCCCTGCAGGATCACGGGGATTGCTTGTGCCTGGATAGGGGAAGGCTCGGTGTAGCCCTTGTCGGTGACTGCCTGCAGCAGTTGCGGCAGCAAACCAAGATCGGAAAAGGAGGTTACGGTCATAGGCCCTGCAGAGCGAGGCGCGGGGGCAAAGCTACATTGACGCTGGATAGGTTCGTTGGTATGTCCACGTATTGCCAGATTGAGCGGCCCGGCCAGGCGGCGCCGCTGTGATGGAACGAAGGCCACATTATAGGCCTCCCGCGCCCTGCGCGCTTGCCTATCGGGCGTGGATTTCCGCCCTGTAGCGGGCTAATCAGCTAAAATGATCGCCTCATTCATTTTAGGCTCCGATTCGCTTCCTGCCTCCAAATCATGAGCCGATCCGGCGCCTTTCTAGTAGTAATTCCAGCACGCTTTGCCTCCAGCCGTCTGCATGGCAAGCCGCTCGCCGACATCGGCGGCAAGCCTATGGTGGTGCGCGTGGCTGAACGCGCGCGGGCAAGCGGCGCCGAAGCGGTTTGGGTCGCGACCGATGACCAGGCCGTATTCGACGCGGTGAAACTTCACGGGCATCAGGCGATGATGACCCGGATGGATCATGCCAGCGGCACCGATCGCGTCGCCGAGGTGGCGCAGCAGTTGGGCCTGGCCGACGACGAAATCGTGGTAAACGTGCAAGGCGACGAGCCGCAGATCGCACCGGAATTGATCCGCGAGGTGGTGCAAACCCTGGCGACACACGGCGAGGCGAGCATAGCTACGGCCTGCCACCCGATCGCCGACGCCGAGTCGCTGCTCAATCCCAATGTTGTCAAAGTGGTGCTCGATCATACCGGCCACGCACTTTATTTCAGCCGCGCGCCGATTCCCTATCCCCGGGATAGTCTTGCGGTAAATCAAGGCACGCTTCCGGCCGGACTGCCAAGCTACCGACACATCGGCATCTATGCCTATCGCGCCCGGTTTCTGCAGTTGTATAACCGGCTGGAGCCGGCGGCGGTGGAGCGTTTCGAGGCGCTGGAACAGTTGCGCGCGCTCTGGCACGGTTATCGTATCGCCGTTGCAATTACAGCGCATGCCCCGGCAGCCGGCGTGGATACCGCGGAAGACCTGGAACGCGCACGCCGCAGCTTCGCCGCCGAAGCGCGTCCCGCCTAGGCCGGCTGGCCCGACGGACATTGAGATTACAAGGAGCCTAGAATGCGATTCATACTGTTGGGACCCCCTGGCGCGGGCAAGGGCACGCAGGCGAGTTTCATCAGCAAGAAATACGGCATTCCGCAGATCTCAACCGGCGACATGTTGCGCGCCGCGATCAAAGCGGGCAGCGAACTCGGAATGAAAGCAAAGAAGCTCATGGATGCGGGGCAGCTGGTCCCCGATGACGTCATCCTCGATCTGGTGAAGCGCCGGATAGCGGAGCCGGATTGCGCCGGCGGCTTTCTGTTCGATGGTTTTCCGCGCACCCTGACGCAGGCCGAGGCCATGAAGAACGCCGGACTGCAGATCGACTATGTGCTCGAAATCGCTGTGCCCGACGAAGAAATCATCCAGCGCATGAGCGGCCGGCGCGTGCACCCCGCCTCGGGACGCACCTATCACATCAAATTCAATCCGCCCAAGATAGCGGACAAAGACGACATCACCGGCGAACCCCTGATCCTGCGCCAGGACGATCAGCCGGAAACAGTCAAGGAGCGTCTGCACGTATATCACGCACAGACCCAGCCGCTGATCGAATACTATTCGAATTGGGAGGCTAGGGGCGACCCGAAGGCGCCCAAGCACTGCAAGGTGTCCGGCACGGGCACGGTGGAACAGATCCGCGACCGGGTTTTCGCTGCGCTCAAGTGAGGTGATGCGAAAGGGGGAGCCGCAACGCCTAAGCGCTTTGGGGCGCTTCGCTCCGGCCCGCTCATCAGCCTTCACCCCTTAAAGGAGGAAATTTCATGTCCAGCCACATCCGACGCATTGCAATCTGCACCGGCGGTGGCGACGCCCCTGGCCTTAATGCGGTCATCCGCTCCGTGGTCATCGGCGCGGCCAACCGCGGCTGGGAATGCTACGGCATCCGCGAGGGATTCAACGGGATACTCTTCCCCGAACGCTATCCCGAGGGCGGCGTGTTCCGCCTCACCCGGGAAAAGGTGCGCGGAATCTCGAGCCTGGGAGGAACGATTCTCGGCACGACCAACAAGGGCAATCCGCTGGAATTTCCGATGAAAATGCCGGACGGATCCATACGTGAGGTGGACCGTACGGACGAGATCCTGGAGTACTTCGCCAGAAAGGAACTGGATGCGCTCGTCTCGGTCGGCGGCGACGGCTCGCTCACCATCGCCAACGCTCTGCATCTGAAGGGCCTGCGCGTCATTGGCGTACCGAAGACCATAGACAATGATCTGGACAAGACTTTCACCACCTTCGGCTTCGACACGGCTGTGGCCTTCGCCACCGAATGCATAGACCGCCTGCACAGCACGGCGGATAGCCATCAGCGGGTGATGGTGGTGGAGGTCATGGGGCGCTATGCCGGCTGGATCGCGCTACATTCGGGCATTGCCGGCAGCGCCCACTCCATCTTGATCCCGGAAATTCCCTTCGATCTGGAAAAGGTGGCTGCCAAAATCCGCGGGCGCGACAGCGCGGGGCGCCTGTATTCCATCGTCGTCGTGGCCGAAGGCGCCGAACCCGCCGGCGGTCATCGCGAAATTCTGGAGGCGGCCGAGATCGGCCACGCCGAGCGCCTGGGCGGAATCGGGGAAAGAATCGCGAAATATTTGCAGGACCGCACGGACAAAGACACGCGGGTGGTGGTGCTGGGCCATCTGCTGCGCGGCGGCAGCCCCACCTCCTTCGATCGCTTGGCGGCGCTGCGCTTTGGCACCGCTGCCGTGCGCGGCTTGGCGGAGGGCCGATCCGGCGTCATGGTGGCCCTGGCCTTCCCCAACGTGAACTACGTTGCCCTGGAGGAGGTAGCCGGCCG
>JACZJU010000314.1 GCA_014860395.1 Burkholderiales bacterium
CGAGGAATTCTGCGTAGTGTTTCCCGACCTCAAGCTGGACGAGGCGCTGCCGCATGTCGAAACGCTCCGCGCCGAAATCGCCGCCTACCAGATGGCCGTGCGCAAGGAAGACAGGCCGAAAGACCCCGAGACCGGCGTCAAGCTGCGCAGCCTGCGCTCGGCCGAGAAGACTCTGTCGGTGACCGTGAGCATAGGCGTCGCCGAGCCCGACGAGCCGCGCGCCACGCCGGCCGAGGTGCTGCGCGCGGCGGACAAGGCGCTGTATCGGGCGAAAGAAAGCGGGAGGAATCGGGTTAGCCGGTGAGGCGGGGCCGGCTGTACCTATACCCACCGATCCGGAAGGCGCCTATCCCGATCCGCGTGATTGAGGAATCAGTGGGTTGGGGGTAATCCAATCGCGCTAGACCCTGGTTTTTTTGGCCTTATGAAGCCCCTTTTGGCGGAACTACTACTTGTTATGCGTTTATGCGAAGAATCAAAAAGAATCAAAAGGGTTGGAGACAAAATCTTGCTTTAATCTATAGGACCGCGCGTCACAACCTCCTCTGGAGCGGGCCAAAGTGCGTCGCGCTTTTGAATCCCGCAAGACATTGAGGTTCAGAAACGCATCGTTTCCAACTGTGACGCGCCAGCGAACGGGGAATACGCATGAAAGATAGATTATTCCTGACCCTTGCGTTTACATCTATCGCAGCGCTGATGCTGACGAATTTTCCTGTCCCCGCCGTTGCCCAATCGCCGTGTCCCGGAATTCACGTAAAGATTCTGAACATAAGAAACAGCACCGGAACCGTGGCTTGCGCGCTGTTCGAATCGCCAAAGGGCTTCCCTACCGAATATCTGCTCTCGGCGACGAATGTCATGATCATAAAGATTCGGAAAACCCAGGCGCGTTGTGACTTTGAAGATATCCCGCCCGGAACGTACGCGATGGCTGTCATTCATGACGAAAACATGAACGGCAAGCTCGATACCAATTGGATCGGTATCCCGACCGAAGGCTACGGTTTTTCAAACGATGCGACAGGTGTGTTCGGCGCCCCTTCGTTTTCCGACGCCAGCTTCACCTACGACGGGCGGAACGTAGAGCTGACGATGAGCCTGCATTACTGATGCGTCCGTTGTATGAACACTCAAGATTTCTATTTTCTTTCCACAGTTCAGCATGCTCGTGCGAGATCTGCTTCGCCTGACGCCGCGCATGCGGGCGAGCGGTGCGCGACTCAGAGTGAGCGTCTCACACCATGAAGCTCTCCATCCTCCCCACCGCCGAATCGCACTTCGAAGGCCTCCGCAGAGCCATAGACATCGTCGCGCGCGAGAAACGATATCTCGCGTACCTGCAAGCGCCGCCACGCGAACAGCAATTCGCCTTCCTGCGCAACATCATCGCCAACGATCTTAGCCAATTCGTCGCGCTTCTGGATGACGTTGTCGTCGGCTGGTGCGATATCCTTCCTACGCACGGCGAGGCGCGCGCCCACGTCGGGACCTTGGGCATCGGACTGGTTCCCGATGCCCGCCACGTCGGCATCGGCGCGAAACTCATCGAGGCCGCGCTCGCGAAGGCGCGGGAGAAAGGCCTGTCCCGCATCGAACTCACCGTGCGCCTGGACAACGCCAACGCCAAAGCGCTTTACGAACGCTTTGGCTTTGCTGTGGAGGGTGTTAATCGCAAAGCCTTCTTCGTCGATGGAATATTCTACGACACCTACTCGATGGCACTGCTGCGCTGAAATGGCGCACAATCCATCAATCCACTGGCGTGCGCCAACAGCAGTGCAGGCCGGTGATTTCAGACCGTTGGCCGTCAGGACACAGGCCAGAGGAGATCGAATGAGAACAATAGGCCTGATCGGCGGCATGAGCTGGGAGTCGACAGTCCCCTATTACCGGATCATCAATGAAGCGGTAAAGGAGCGATTGGGTGGTTTGCACTCCGCCAAGCTTGTTCTCTACAGCGTTGATTTCCACGAGATCGAGCACCTTCAACATTCCGGGGATTGGATCGCGGCCGGCCGCCTGCTGGCGCAGGCCGCGCGCTCGCTGCGTGCTGCCGGCGCCGACTTTCTTGTTCTATGCACGAACACCATGCACAAGGTCGCGGATGCGATCGAGGGCGCAGTTGATATCCCGCTTTACCACATCGCCGATGCCACGGCGGAAGAAATCAAGCGCAATGGCCTCGCGTCGGTAGGCTTGCTCGGCACCCGCTTTACCATGGAACAGGAGTTCTACAAGGGCAGGCTGCGCGAGGGGCACGGAATCGACGTAGTCATTCCGGACGAAATCGATCGCGAGATCGTGCACAGAGTCATCTACGACGAGCTTTGCCTGGGAAAAATCATCGATGCATCGCGCACCGAGTACCGCCGCATCATTCAACGGTTGGCAGAGCGCGGCGCGCAAGGCGTGATCCTCGGGTGCACGGAAATATCCATGCTCGTCGGAGCAAAAGACTCGCCAGTCCCCGTCTTCGACACGACCAGTATTCACGCTCGCGGAGCGGCGCATTGGGCGCTCGACGAAGGTGCGATCGCGCCCAACCCGGCGCGCCGGCGAGCTGGCGAGTCGAGAACGTAGAAATAGCAAAATCGGCGGGCTGAAAAGTGACTGATACGATATTCATGATTCACGGCATGTGGGGCGGGCCATGGTACTGGGAGAACTACCGGGGTGTGTTCGAGCAGGAGGGATACCGCTGCGTTTCTACCACCCTGCCCTACCACGACATGGACCCGCGCGGCGCGCCGGACCCTCGTCTCGGGACGGCCAGTCTGCTGGACTACGCCGAGGTCCTTGAACAGGAGGTGAGGCGCCTCGGCGAGAAGCCGATACTGATGGGCCACTCCATGGGAGGTCTGCTGGCCCAGATGCTAGGGGCCAGGGGACTCGCCAAAGCTCTTGTCTTGCTCACGCCCGCATCGCCTTCCGGCATCGTCGCGCTCACGCCCTCGGTGATAAAAAGCTTCTGGTCCATGCAGACGAAGTGGGGTTTCTGGAGAAAACCGATGCGCCAGACGTTTGGCGAGGCAGTCTATTCGATGCTGCACCTGCTGCCTGAGAAGGAGCGTAAGGAAGCCTACGACAGGTTCGTCTATGAATCCGGGAGGGCGGCGTATGAGATCGGCTGCTGGCCCTTCGACTCGGCACGTGCATCAAGGGTCGATGCGTCCAAAGTGACTTGCCCCGTGTTGGTCGTTGCCGGCGCCCAAGACCGCATCACGCCTGTATCGGTCGTGCGTCGAGTGGCGAAGAAGTACAAGGCAGTATCGACCTACAAGGAATTCGAGAATCACGCCCACTGGGTCGTGGCAGAGCCGCGGTGGCAGGAGGTCGCGGAGTATGCTGCTGGCTGGCTCAGGCCGCTGCGGACGAAATCTTGAACGCCCGGCTGACAGCGTTGCCGCCCAACGGCGCGATCGGGAGAACGGCCGACAAGCCGCGAAACCGCCTGTCGCCAGCCTCGTATCGCGAACATTAAGCGCATGTCAGGGAGGCACCAATGGTCGTACGTGTAGTCAGACTGGGCAGCGCGAGGGCAAAAGACGAAGGCACCCGCATCGGCACGGTGCGCCGTCCGCCGCGCGGCGTGCCCAAATCCGCCTTCGCATCGCAGAACTGGTATGACGTGTGGTTTCCGAACCTCGCGCCCAGCGTCGAAACGATAAAATCCGGGCAGTCGGCGGCGAGCCCGCGCGACTGGTCGGCCTTCGCCAGGAAATACCGCGCAGAAATGGCGACCCCCGAAAACAGCCGCACGCTCGATCTGCTCGCGGCGCTGTCGCAGCATGCGAACTTCTCCGTCGGCTGCTACTGCGAGGACGAAGCACATTGCCATCGCTCGGTCCTGCGCGCTTTGCTCGCCGAAAAAGGCGCCAAGCTTGGATAAGCAGGTCCGTGGGCCGCGCCGCCACCCGGAAAATGGCGGCCGTTGAGCAATCGAAGGATTAGGCGTAGGCTAAAGCCATGGACAAAAAGATCCTTGCCGCCATTGTTGTACTGCTGTCGATAGCGTGGTCCGCATGCACGTCCGACCATATCAAACGCGCGGCATACGAGGCGGCTTACCAGAAAGGCTGCATCGATCGCGTCGGCACGGCTAATTGCGAACCGGAACACCGGTCCTACGAGCAGTACGCACAGGACAGAGACCAGCTGATAAAGCCAGACGGCCGCTGAGGCAAGCGCCGAGATTGGCATCAGCGGCTTCTTCACCATGACGCCCCCGCGGGTATTCACCCGTGGCAATGCTCATCGGGAAGGAGTTGAAACTCGGCTGGCTGGTCGCTGTCGAACCCCGTTTTGGCGCATGTGGTTGCAGCGCGCCCAAACCACGTGCCGCGCACCCGCATTTTTGCCTATACTCTCACCCTCGATTCGCAGTCGGTCGCTCCGTACACCCTGGTACACGAATGCCATGCGCCAATTGATTCCGCCGCCGCACGTCTTGTGGACGACCCTCGGCATTGCCGTGCTCGCCGGCTGCGCCACGGTCGGGCCTAATTTCACGAAGCCCGAGCCGCAGGCACCTGAGGGCTACACCCGCGACGCATTGCCCGCGGCCACGGTGTCCGCGTCTGGCGCACTGGGCGCGGCGCAAAGTTTCGCCACCGGCTCGACGGTGGCGCCCGATTGGTGGCGGCAGTTCGGCTCGGCCAGGCTCGACGCGCTGATCGCGCGCGCTCTCGCGGGCAGCCCGACGCTGGCCGCGGCCGAGGCGACGCTGCGCCAGGCGCAGCAGGTCTACGCAGCGCAGGCGGGCTCGACGCTGTATCCGACGGTGAACGCCAAGCTGGGTGCGAGCCGCAGCGAGACGAACGCGGCCAGCGTCGGCCAAAAAGGCAACGCGTCCAACATCTACGAACTCTACAACGCCGGCGTCGCGGTGAACTACAACCTCGATCTGTTCGGCGGCAACCGGCGCGCACTCGAGGCCCTGGCCGCGCAGGCCGATTACCAGCGCTTCCAGCTTGCCGGCGCGAAGCTGACCCTGGCCGCCAACGTGGCGGCCACCGCGTTCAGCCAGGCGCAGCTCGCCGCGCAAATCGACGCCACCGAAGCGATACTCGAAGCACAGCTCGCCCAGCTCGACATCGCGCGCAAGCGCTTCGAGCTCGGCGCAGTTGCGAAGAGCGAAGTGCTCAGCCTGCAGACGCAGGTCGAGCAGACGCGCGCGACCCTGCCGCCGCTGCGCAACCGGCTGCAGCAGGTCGGCCATCTGTTGGCGGTATTGGCCGGCGAGGCGCCGGGCGCAGCGGACATTCCGGGCTTCACGCTGGCGGAATTCACGCTGCCCGCCAGACTGCCCGTGGTCGTGCCCTCGGAACTGCTGCGCCAGCGGCCGGACATCCAGGCTTCCACCGCGCTGCTGCATGCGGCCACCGCGCAGTACGGCGTGGCGGTATCCAGCCTGTATCCACAGATCAACCTCTCCGCCAGCCTGGGCTCGGCGGCGCTGTCTCCAGGCGCCTTGTTCGGCCCGGGCTCCATGGTTTGGAGTCTGGCCGGACAATTGGCCCAGCCCCTGTTCAACGCCGGCCTGAGAGCCGGGGCCAACGCGGCCGAGGCCAGCCTGCAGGCGGCGGGCGCGAACTATCAACAAACTGTGCTTCAGGCGCTGCGCAACGTCGCCGATGCGCTGCGCGCTCTCGAAAACGACGCGCGCACGCTGCAGGCGCAGGATGCCGCCAACGCTTCGGCGCAGGAGGCGCTGCAACTGGTCGAGCAGCAATACCGCATGGGCGCGACGAGCTACCTGCAATTGCTTACCGCCCAGCAGCAGGCGCAGCAGACGCGGATCGGCTTGATCGCCGCGCAAGCGCAGCGCCTGGCCGACAGCGCCGCGCTCTATCAGGCGATGGGCGGCGGCGTGCTCGGCGCGACGGATAAGCAAGCAGGCAACGCGGCCGCAGTCGCCGCTGCAAGCGCGATACGGCGGACGGCGGCGCAATGAAACACGCCCTCTTGCCTGCGCATTCAACGCGCGCGCCGCTGCGGCGACGGGCGGCGCGCATCGATCTGGACCGACACAACAGCGGGGATATTCATGGCTAAAGGCACCGCCACGCGCATGATCGTCATGCTCATCATCGCCGCCGCGCTCGGCGGCGGGGTAGTGTGGTTTCAGCAGTTCAAGCAGACCATGGCAGGCAAGGCGATCAGGGGCCAGGCGAACCCGCCGCAGACGGTGTCCACCATCGTGGCGCAGGAAAGCGCCTGGCAACCCACGGTGGAAGCCCTGGGCAATCTGCGCGCGAGCAAGCAGTCCAGTCTCAGCGCGGAGGTAGGCGGCCTGATCACGGCCATTCATTTCGTTTCGGGCCAGAAGGTGAAAGCGGGCCAGCCGCTGGTGGAACTCAATCCGGCTCCGCTCAAAGCGCAACTCGCGCAGCTCGAAGCGCAAGCCGCGCTGGCCGAAATCAACTTGAAGCGCGACCAGGCGCAACTCAAGGCGCAGGCGATCAGCCAGGCGGTGGTCGATGCCGATGCGGCCGCGCTGAAAAGCCTGCAGGCCCAGGTAGCAGGGCAGAAGGCGCTGATCGCGCAAAAGACCATCACCGCGCCGTTTTCAGGCCAGATGGGCATACGCCAGGTCGATCTCGGCCAGTATCTCGCACCGGGCACGGCCGTGGTCACACTGCAGCAACTGGATCCCATGGAGCTGGATTTCACCGTGCCGCAGAACCAGATCGACCTCGTGCGCGTAGGCATGAAAGCAGAGGTGACTACCAGCGCCGTTCCGGGCAAGACGTTCACCGCCAGGGTGATGGCGATCGAGCCGCAGGTGGACGCGAATACGCGCAACCTGAAAGTGCGCGCGCGCATTTCCAACCCCAAGGACGAACTGCTGCCCGGAGTGTTCGCCATCGCGCGTCTGGACGAAGGCAAGGCGCGCACGTACATCACTCTGCCGAACGCGGCGGTGGCCTACAACCCCTACGGCGCGACCGTGTACGTGGTGAAGGAAGAAGGCAAGGGCGCGGACGGCAAGCCCAAGCTCGTTGCGGCGCAGCGCTTCGTCACCCCCGGGCCCACACGCGGCGACCAGGTGGCGATACTCGAAGGCGTGAAGTCGGGCGAAACCGTGGTAACTGCCGGACAGCTCAAGCTGCGCAACGGCACGCCGCTGCTGATAAACAACCAGGTGCAGCCGGCGAACGAAGCCGATCCGCAAGTGAAGAACCCCTGAGCTGCGCGAGCCCTCATGAAAAAGAGCTTCACTGATATTTTCATCAAGCGGCCGGTGCTCGCCACGGTGGTGAGCCTGGTGATCCTGGTGCTGGGCCTGCGCTCGGTGGGACTGCTGCCGGTGCTGCAGTTCCCGTACACGCAAAACGCGGTGGTCACCGTCAGCACGGCCTATCCCGGGGCGGATGCGAACCTGGTGGCGAGCTTCATCACCACGCCGCTGGAGAACGCCATCGCCCAGGCGAACGGCATCGACTACATGACCTCCTCCAGCGTGCAGAGCGCGAGCACCATCACCGCCAACCTGCGCCTGAACTACGAGCCGACGAAGGCGCTGACCGAAATCAATACCAAGGTGAATTCGGTGATCAACCAACTGCCGCCGCAGTCGCAAAAGCCGGTGCTGTCGGTGAGCATAGGCCAGACCATCGACGCGATGTACATCGGCTTCAACAGCGACGTGCTCCAGCCCAACCAGATCACCGATTACCTCATCCGCTCGGTGCAGCCCAAGCTGCAGACCATCGACGGCGTGCAGTCGGCGGAGATACTCGGCGCAAAGAATTTCGCGCTGCGCGCCTGGCTGAATCCGCAGAAGCTCGCCGCCTACCGGCTCACCGCGGCCGACGTGTATGCGGCGCTGGCCGCCAACAACTACCTCGCCTCCACGGGCAACGCCAAGGGGCGGATGGTGCAGATCAATCTCGCCGCCAGCACCGACCTGAAGTCGCTCGAGGGATTCAGGAACATGGTGGTGAAAAGCGTGAACGGCGAGGTGGTGCGCCTGGGCGACATCGCCGAAACCACGCTGGGCTCGGACGATTACGACAGCTCGGTGGCTTTCGACGGCAAGACCGCCGTGTACATCGGCATCCAGGTGGCGCCCGGGAGCAACCTGCTCGAGGTGATCGCGCGCGTGCGCAAGGTGTTCCCGGACATCCAGGCGCAGCTGCCGGCCGGCCTGCAGGGCGCCATCGTCTACGACTCGACCAAGTTCGTGAATGCCTCCATCGACGAGGTGATCAAGACGCTTATTGAGGCGGTGCTCATCGTCGCCGCGGTGGTGTTCGTGTTCCTCGGTTCGATGCGCTCGGTGATCATACCGCTGGTGGCGATCCCGCTGTCCATCGTCGGCACGTTTACGGTGATGCTGGTGCTGGGCTACTCCATCAACCTGCTCACCCTGCTCGCGATCGTACTCGCGATCGGCCTGGTGGTGGACGATGCCATCATCGTCGTCGAAAACGTCAGCCGCCATCTCGCCGAGGGCATGTCGCGCATGGAGGCCGCCCTGCGCGCGGCGCGCGAACTGTCCAACCCGATCATCGCGATGACCATAGTGCTGATTGCGGTGTACGTGCCCATCGGCTTCCTCGGCGGCCTCACCGGCGCCCTGTTCACCGAGTTCGCCTTCACCCTGGTGGGCACGGTCACCATGTCGGCAGTGATCGCGCTCACGCTCTCGCCGATGATGTGCTCGCGCCTGCTCAAGGCGCCCGACCCGGCGAGCCGTGGCCTGCAGGACCGGCTGGTGCTGTTTCTCGATCGCAGCTTCGATCGCCTGCACCAGCGCTATGAGCGCACCCTGCACGGCTCGCTCAACCACCTGCCGGTGACGGCGGTGATGGCCATCGTCATCCTCGGTTCGATCTACTACCTGTACGCGACCTCGACCTCGGAACTGGCGCCGCAGGAAGACCAGGGCGTGCTGATCTCCGTTTCCTACAACAACCCTGCCGCCACCCTGGAGCAGCGCCAGCTTTACGCGGACGAGGTGTACAAGACGTACAGCGGCTTCCCCGAAACCGACCATGTGTTCCAGCTCAACGTGCCCGGCCAGTCCATCGCCGGCATGGTGCTCAAGCCCTGGGACCAGAGAGACAAGACGGCGGGGCAACTGCAGCCGGCGGTGCAACAGGCGCTTGGCAGGATCGCCGGCACGCAGAACGCGCTGTTTCAGCCGCCGCCGCTGCCCGGCGCGCGCGGCCTGCCGGTGCAGTTCGTGCTCACCACCACCGAGCCGTTCTCCAGGCTGTACGAGGTGTCGCAGCAGTTTCTGCAGGAGGCGCTGAAAAGCGGGCAATACATCTTCCTGCAGTCAGACCTGCGCATCGACCTGCCGCAGACGCGCATCGACATCGACCGCGACATGGCGGCGCAACTCGGCCTGAGCATGCAGGACATCGGCTCGGCGCTCTCGGCCATGCTCGGCGGCGGCTACGTCAACTTCTTCGACCTGGACGGCCGCTCTTACAAAGTCATCCCGCAGGTGGAGCAGCGCTTTCGCCTCAATCCGGATCAGATCAAAAACTACTACCTGCGCACGGCGAGCGGCGGCATGGTGCCGCTATCGGCCGTCGTGCGGCTGCAGACGGCGGTGCAGCCGGAGACCATCAACCATTTCCAGCAGCTCAACTCGGCCACCATCCAGGGCGTGCCCATGCCCTTCGTGTCGCAAGGCCAGGCGCTCAGCGATCTCAAGACGCTGGCGCAGCGCACGCTGCCCGCCGGCTACAGCTACGACTACTCCGGCCCGTCGCGCCAGTACCAGCAGGAATCGGGCGGCCTGGTGCTGACCTTCTTTTTCGCGCTGGTGATCATTTTCCTCGCGCTCGCCGCGCAGTTCGAGAGCTTCCGCGACCCGGTGATCATTCTGGTGACGGTACCCATGGCCATATCCGGCGCGCTGCTGTTCATCAACCTCGGCGTCGGCCATGCAACGCTCAATATCTACACCGAGGTGGGGCTGGTCACGCTGATCGGCTTGATCTCCAAGCACGGCATACTCATCGTGGAATTCGCCAACAATCTGCAGCGCGAAGGGCGGGCGAAACGCGAGGCGATCGAGCACGCCGCCGGCCTGCGCCTGCGGCCTATCCTGATGACCACCGCGGCAATGGTGCTGGGCGTGATGCCGCTGATCACCGCGAGCGGCGCCGGCGCGGTGAGCCGCTTCAACATGGGCCTGGTGATCGCCGCCGGCCTGTCCATCGGCACGCTGTTTACGCTATTCGTGGTGCCGGCGATGTACATGCTGCTGGCGGCCGACCACAGCCACGAAGCCCGCGCCAAGCAGATGCGCGAGGAAGAAGCGTCCGCGGCGAAGCCCTGAGCTGCGCGCCTGACCCCGGGCAAACCGGTTCAAATGCTGCTGCCGCCTACGCGCGCGCAGCAGGCGCAGCGATTCCGGTCAGCCCGACGCGTGCACCTCGGCCAGCGGCAGTTCCAACCAGAAGGTGCTGCCCCGGCCTGGCGTGGACTCGTAGCCGATGCGCCCCCGCATCCGCTCGGTCAAGCGTTTGGCTATCGCGAGCCCCAGACCCGCCCCCTGTATCGTCCCGGCTTCCGCGCCCAGGCGGGCGAAGGGTTCGAACAATTCGTCCTTCTTGCCGCTCGCTACCCCGGTGCCGGTGTCGGCGACGCCGATGCGCAGGTAGTCGGTCCCCGCCGGCTGGCACGAGATCGTGATCGTGCCGCCGTTGCGGTTGAACTTCACGGCGTTGGACAATAGATTCAACAGCACCTGCTTCACCAGCACGGGATCGGCCCACACCACCCAGCCGGCGCGCGCGCCGCACTCGTCGACCAGCACCAGACCTTTCTTTTGCGCCTCCAGCTCGATCATCGGCAGGCAGGGCGCGATGACTTGCTCCGCGCGCATGGGTTCGCTGTTCACCTGCAGCTCACCCGCCTCGATGCGGCTCATTTCCAGCACCTGCGTCACCAGGCCCAGCAGGTATTGGCCGGCATCGGCGATGTGGCCGGTCTTCTTCAGCTGTTCCCCGTCCAGCGGCCTCGCCCGGTCCAGTTGCAGCAGTTCCGCGAACCCCAGGATCGCATTCAGCGGCGTGCGCAGCTCGTGGCTCATCGAGGTCAGGAACACGGATTTCGCGCGGCTCGATTGTTCGGCTGCGTGCTGCGCCGCGCGCAAATAGGCTTTCGCCGCAGCACGCTCGCGCGCGACCACCACTCCCGCAAGCACCACCAGCCCGACCGAACCCAGCATGGAGGTCAGCATCAGCCCCGGCGTGTCCGCATCCGGGATGAAACTCGCAGGCAACCAAACCAGCGACGTGGCCAGATACAGAAACACCAGCGCCACCATCAGGACGGCGCCCGTGACCAGCAGAATGGCCGCGTTGCCGAAGGTGCTCAGCAGGGAGATATTCGCGAGGAACAACGGTATGGCCACCGAGCGGACGCCGCCCGTCATGAAAGCCCATGCCGCGACGATGAGAATGCCGCCGATGTTGGTCGTCACCAGCCCCAGGGTGATGTCGCCGGTTGCGCGTATCAGCAGCGCGCCCAGGATGGGCATGCAAATAGCTGCGGCGAACAAGGCATACTCCGCCGGTACTGGGTTGCCGCGCACGGCGAGGTAGCCAAAGAGCGATAAGGACGTGACCAGCGAAATGGCAAGCAGGGATTTCGCTATGCCTATGTGACGCGTCGTTTTGCGAACGTCGCCGAGGACGCCAGGCGGCACAAACCAGGTGATGACATCCATTATTCTCGCCCTCCCGGCTGATGCTGCGCCGTCAAATATTGATCGGACCGGGCATTGTAACCAAGGTAAGCGAGTGGCGACGCAAGCCGCTGTCTCGCGTTCACGCAGGCGGCGCAGGCGCGCCGCCTCGGGTCAACTTCCTGCTGCGTGCGCTTCTGCCAGCGGCAGTTCCACCCAGAAGGTGCTGCCCCGGCCCGGCGTGGACTCGTAGCCGATGCGCCCGCGCATCCTCTCGGTCAGCCGCTTCGCAATGATGAGCCCGAGGCCGGCCCCGCGTATCGTCCCGGCTTCCGCGCCCAGACGGGCGAAGGGTTCGAATAATTCGTCCTTCTTGCCGCTCGCGACCCCGGTGCCGGTGTCGGCGACGCCGATGCGCAGATATTCGCTCCCGACCGGCTCGCACGAGATCGTGATCGTGCCGCCGTTGCGGTTGAACTTCACGGCGTTGGACAAGAGATTCAGCAGCACCTGCTTCACCAGCACCGGGTCGGCCCACACGACCCAGCCGGCGCGCGCGCCGCACTCGTCGACCAGCGCCAGGCCTTTCTTTTGCGCCTCCAGTTCTATCATCGGCAGGCAGGGCGCGATTATCTGCTCCGCGCGCATGGGCTCGCTGTTCACCTGCAGCTCGCCCGCCTCGATGCGGCTCATTTCCAGCACCTGCGTCACCAGCCCCAGCAGGTATTGGCCGGCGTTGGCGATGTGATCCACGCTCTTTTGTTGTTCCGCGTCCAGCGGCTTAGCCTGGTTCAATTGCAGCAGTTCGGCGAACCCCAGGATCGCATTCAGCGGGGTGCGCAGCTCATGGCTCATCGACGTCAGGAACACCGATTTCGCACGGCTCGATTGCTCGGCCGCATGCTGCGCCGCACGCAGATGCGCTTTCGCCGCGGCGCGCTCGCGCGCGACCAACACCCCCGCAAGCACCACCAGGCCGACCGAGCCCAGCATGGAAGTCAGCATCAGCCCTGGCGTGGCCGAATCCGGAATGAAACTCACGGGCAGCCAGCCCAGCGACGTGGCCAGATACAGGAACACCAGCGCGGCCATCAGAGCGACGCCCATGAGCAGGAGGATGGCGGCGTTGCCGAAGGTGCTCAACAGGGCGATATCCGCTAGAAACACCGGCAGAGCCACCGAGCGGACGCCGCCCGTCAGGAAAGCCCATACCGCGACGATAAGAATGCCGCCGATGTTGGTCGCCACCAGCCCGAGCGTGATGTCGGCGGTTGCGCGTATCAGCAGCGCCCCCAGGATGGGCGTGCAAATGGCCACGGCGAACAAGGCGTACTCGGCCGTCAGGAGGCTCCCGCGCACAAAGACATAGCCAACAAAGATCACCGATACGACCAGAGAAATAGCCAGCAGGGATTTGGCGATGCCTTTGTGACGCGTGATCTTGCGAGGATCGTCGAGGACACTCGGTGGCACAAACCAGGTGATGACATTCATTTTTGCGCACTCTCTTGGGGCCGATGCTGCATCGTCGGATATTGATCGGACCGTGCATTGTAACCAAGGTTGCCCAGCCGAAGCGGTTTCCGGGCGACCTCGACCTGACTTGCCGCCATAGGCGGAAATAGGGCGCGATTCCGCCTTCTTTTCCGGCTCTTCGAATGCAATCCGCGATTGACTGCTGCCGTATGACCTAGTGATAATCGAAGCACCGCTGAATTTTCTGTTCTTCAGCACCCGCAACCTCGCTGTCACACAGGCCGGCGCGGGTGCCGCTGTTAGCCACGGGTTCGAGCGCGCGATGAATCTATCAACGCAGCAACCGGAAGTTTGTCCGGCGCAGACATGACGGACGCGAGGACGCATGTCCACTCCCCGCGCGCAGCGATATCCACGCCGCCGCCGGACTATATGTTCATCATCGGTGGCGTCCTTGCGCAATAATCCTGGAACCGCCCCTTGCGGTGGACGCCGTTGATCAAGCAGGCGAATAACGCTACTCTAGGCCGACGTGGCCCGTCTTCGGATCTGATCGGGCCTTTTGCAGGCTCCCGTTTCTTGTTCGGCGCCAAAAAAAAGGCATGAACGACTAATACATGAACGACTTCTTCAGATCTGCAGCCCTGTTGTTCGTCCTCCTCAACCCGTTTCTGGTGATTCTTTACCTTGTCGACATGGTCGAGAATCTGAAGCGCGGGCAATTCGCCGGTGTCATGGTGCGCGCGGGACTGATTGCGAGCGTGGTCTTCTGCTGCTTCGCCATACTCGGCGACACCATATTCTCCGGGTTCGTGCAGGCGGAATTCGCGTCGTTCCAGATTTTCGGTGGCGTGGTGTTCCTGCTCATCGGGCTGCAGTTCGTGTTCCGCGGCCCGACGGCGATCGAGATACTAAGAGGCAAGTCTGAGCACCTCGCCGGCGCGGTGGCCATGCCCGTGCTCATCGGGCCGGGGACGATCAGTGCCAGCGTGGTCATCGGCAAGAGGCTGGACCCGTTGAGCGCCTGCGCCGCCGTAATCGCGGCAGTAATCACATTCGTCGTGCTGATCGTCGCGCTCAAGGCGTTGCACGACTACGTGCGCCCGCGCAGCGAAATTCTGGTGCAGAAGTATATCGAGATCGCCGGACGCATCATGGCGCTGTTCGTGGGAACCATCTCCGTCGAAATGATCATGCAGGGCATTCGCACCTGGGCGGAGAAATTCTGACAGACCATTTCCGAATCGACGAAACGGCCTCCGCAATAGCGTCAACCGCCTGTTCTTGACCCGGGTTTCAGCCCTTCAGGCCGGGCATCGAGAAGCCGCACTGCTCGAGTTCTGCAATCAGCGCCTTCGACTGCTCCGCGTCTACCTCAACCAGCGGCGGGCGCACCGTGGCCCAGCCGGCATGGCCGCTCCAGTGCGCGATCGCGCGCTTCATCGCCGGAATCATTGGGTATTTCTGGAAGATGCCGCGCACCTGGTCCAGATCCGCCTGCATTTTGTCGGCATCGGCCGATTGCCAATTCGCGTACAGCTTGTGGATCGCCACCGGATTGACGTTCGCGGTGGCGCTGATGCAGCCCTTGCCGCCGTTGCGCATGCCGGCCAGCAGAAAGGTCTCGCTGCCGGGAAACACGTCGAAGCCGTCCTTCGCAAACGCATCCAGCGTCGCCTTGGTGTTGTTCCAGTCGCCCGACGAATCCTTGGTTCCGGCAATGTTCTTGGGGTAGGCCTTGAGCAGGCGTTCGATCAGCTTGAGGCTGATCGGCACCTGGCTCACCTGCGGAATGTGATACAGGTAGATTTGCAGGCGCGCATCGCCCACGCGCTCGACGATCTCCGCGTAGTTGCGGTAGAGGCCCTCGTCGGACACACCCTTGTAGTAGAACGGCGGCAGCATCAGCGCGCCGGCGCAGCCAAGCTTCACAGCGTGCGCGGTGAGGCGCACCGAGTCGGTGAGCGCGCAGCAGCCGGTGCCAGGCATCATGCGCGCCGGATCGACGCCGGCTTCGACCAGTTTGTCCAACAATGCCATGCGCTCGCCCGCGGCGAGCGAATTCGCCTCGGAATTGGTGCCGAACACCGCCAGGCCGACGTTGTTCGCGACCAGCCACTTGCACTGGCGCACGAAGCGCTCGGTGTCGGGACTCAGATCGGCTTTGAATGGGGTAACGACGGGGGACAGTACTCCGGTGATGCGCTGGCTCATGTTGCTTGCTCCGGTTTGAATATGGTTTGTAATTGGGGGGCTGTAGGAGCGAGCAAGCTCGCTCCTACGACGCTTTTCTGAGGAAGTCGAAATCGCAGCCGTCCTCGGCCTGCAGTACGCTGTTCATGTACAGCTTGGCGTAGCCACGCTCGGCCGCGACCGCACGCGGCCGGTGCGCGCTGCGCCGCCGCGCCAGTTCGGCTTCGTCGACCAGCAGTTCGAGTTTGCGCTGCGACACCGACAGGCGGATGCGGTCGCCGTTTTTCACCAGCGCGAGTGGACCGCCGATAGCGGATTCTGGCGAGACATGCAGCACGATGGCGCCGAAGGCGGTGCCGCTCATGCGCGCGTCCGATATACGCACCATGTCCTTGACGCCGGCGCGCGAGAGCTTCGTCGGAATCGGCAGGTAACCCGCCTCGGGCATGGCGTAGCCGCTCTTCGGCCCTGCGTTCTGCAGCACCAGGAAGTCGTCCGCGGTCACGTCCAGATCGGGCAAGTCGATGCGCGCGGCGAGATCGTCCAGCGATTCGAACACCACCGCCCGGCCTTCGCGCTCGAACAGCTTCGGGTCAGCGGCCGATTGCTTGATCAGCGCCCCGTTCGGCGCGAGATTGCCGCGCAGCACCGCGATGCCGCCCTGCGGATAGATGGGGTTCGCCAGCGGCCGGATCACGTCCTGGGCGAAGCCCGCGGGGGCGCCATCCAGTTCCTCGCCGAGCGTGCGCCCGGTGACCGTGAGCGCGTCCAAGTGCAACAGCGGCCGCAGCTCGCGCAGCAGCGCCGGCATGCCGCCCGCCTTGTGGAAATCCTCCATGTAGTACAGCCCCGAGGGCTTCAAGTCCACCAGCACCGGCGTATCGCGCCCGAGGGCGTCGAGGCGGTCCAGGTCGAGCTTGATGCCCAACCGCCCCGCGATGGCGGTCAGATGGATGATCCCGTTGGTGGAGCCGCCGATGGCGAGCAGAACGCGCAGGGCATTCTCGAACGCCTCCGCGCTCATGATGCGCGCAGGCGTGAGCTGTGAATTCGCCATCGCCACGGCGGTGGCCCCAGTGCGCTCGGCGATGCGGATGCGGTCCGCGGTCACCGCCGGCGGCGAAGCGCCGCCCGGCAGCATCATGCCCAGCCCTTCGACGACGCAGGCCATGGTGCTGGCGGTGCCCATCACCGAACAAGTGCCCACGCTCGCCACCAGCTGGTTGTTCACGCGGCCCAATTCGTCTTCGTCGATCTCCTGCGCGCGAAAGCGCCCCCAGTAGCGGCGGCAGTCGGTGCAGGCGCCGACGCGCACGCCATCGTGCGAGCCGGTCAGCATCGCGCCGGTCACGAGCTGGATCGCCGGCAGGCCGGCGGAAGCCGCGCCCATCAGCAGCGCCGGCACGGTCTTGTCGCAGCCGCCGATCAGCACCACCGCGTCCATCGGCTGGGCGCGGATCATTTCCTCCACGTCCATCGACATCAGGTTGCGCAGGAACATCGAGGTGGGCGAGGCGAAACTCTCGTGAATGGAAATGACCGGAAAGTCCATGGGCAGGCCGCCGGCCAGCATCACGCCGCGCTTTACCGCCTCTATCAGCTGCGCGCTGTTGCCGTGGCAGGGGTTGTAGGCGCTGCCGGTGTCGACGATGCCGACGATGCGCCGGTCGAGCGCGTCGTCGGTATAGCCTGCCCCCTTGATGAAGGCCTTGCGCAAAAACAGCGAGAAGCCGCTGTCGCCGTAGCTGGTGAGGCCCTTGTGCAGGCCCTTATTGTTGCCGCTCATCGCGTTGTCTCCATTGTGTCACGTGGTGCGCACTGCGCTTCGCACCCGTCGCCCGAATGCGGCACGCAGCGGCTGGCCGATGGCGCCGGCGGCGGCAGTGACGAGTATGCGTATCGACATGTTTGCATTGAAGAGGCGGAGTTTACTCCATGTACAACTCGGCCATCGGACGGCGCAGACGGCGCGTAAGATAACGCTTTGACCGTTCCTGGACCTAAGGCATGAGCCTCCGCTACGACCTCCTGATCCGCAATGCCCTCATCATCGACGGCGCGCGCCGGCCGCGTTTCGCCGGCGATATCGGCGTGCGCGCCGGGCGCATCGCCGATATCGGCCTGCTGGCGCAGGCGCATGCCGAGGTGGAAATCGACGCGCTGGGCAAGATCGCCGCGCCCGGATTCATCGATGCGCATACGCATGACGATCGCCTGCTCGGATCCG
Organism: Burkholderiales bacterium; assembly: GCA_014860395.1. Lineage (GTDB taxonomy): Bacteria > Pseudomonadota > Gammaproteobacteria > Burkholderiales > SG8-39 > 2-12-FULL-64-23. The sequence continues at coordinate 17,553 of JACZJU010000314.1, forward strand.
ACCCGGCGATGACGCCCAAGGTGAGCCAGGGCGTGACCAGCGTCGTCATCGGCAACTGCGGCATCAGCCTTGCGCCCCTGGTTGCCGCATCGCCGCCCCCGCCGCTCGACCTCATCGACGACGGCGGCGCTTTTCGTTTCCCCGATTTCGCCTCCTTCCTCGAAGAACTGGAGGGCCACCCGGCCGCGACCAACGCCGCCTGCCTCGTGGGACATACCACGCTGCGCGTCGCCGCCATGAGCAGGCTCGATCGCGCCGCGAACCCCGCGGAAACCCAGCGCATGCAGGTGCTGGCGCGCGAAGCGCTCGCTGCGGGCGCGATCGGCTTGTCCACCGGCACCTTCTATCCGCCCGCGGCCCAGGCCACGACCGAGGAGATTATCGCCGTGGCGCAGCCGCTCAAGGAATATGGCGGGCGCTACGTGACGCATATGCGCAACGAGGACGACCGCATCGCCGAAGCCATGGAGGAGAGCTTTCGCATCGGGCGCGAAGTCGGCGTGCCGGTAGTCATTTCGCACCACAAGGTCATGGGTCCGCGCAATCACGGGCGTTCCGCGGAAACGCTGGCGCTGATCGCCAGGGCGGGGGAGCGGCAGAGCGTGTGCCTCGATTGCTATCCGTATGCGGCCTCTTCCACCATGCTGCGCGCCGACCGCGTCGCGCTCTCCAGCCGCGTCCTGCTTACCTGGTGCAAGCCGCGTCCGGAATTCGCCGGCATGGAACTCGCACAGGCGGCGGCGCGCCTCGGCTTGTCGCAGGAGCAAGCTGTGGCCGCACTCAGCCCCGCGGGTGCGATCTATTTCTCCATGGACGAAGCCGACGTGCAGCGCATCCTGCAGTTCGACGAAACCATGATCGGCTCGGACGGCCTGCCGCATGACGCGAAGCCGCATCCGCGACTGTGGGGCACGTTCGCGCGCGTGCTCGGGCACTACTGCCGCGATCTGGGGCTATTCCCGCTGGAGACCGCGATCTACAAAATGACCGGCCTCACCGCGCGCAATTTCGGATTGAAAGAGCGCGGCCTGCTGCAGCCGGGCTACTGGGCAGACATCACCCTCTTCGATGCCGGCGCGATCAACGACACGGCGAACTTCGACGCGCCTACGCAGAAAGCGCGCGGCATAGACAGTGTGATCGTCAATGGCGTGCCCGTGTGGCGCCAGGGCAAGAGCACCGGCGCGCGCCCGGGCCGGGTGCTGCGCGCGGGGTCGGCAGAGCGAGCGACGAAACATTGATGTGTAGTAGTAGCGATTCGACCTCGCACGCAACGCCCGCTTTAGAGCGAACCGGTCACTGCGCGTCCGGTTAGTTCAGGAACGTGCCTATGACAAAACTCAACAGCCTGCTCGAAGTCTCCTGATATAAAAGGCTATCAATCCCTAATTGGGCGATATGAACATCGGATTCAGTCGTTCTTTCATTCCGGCATTGATGCTACGAGGCAGGCTATGAGACTCGAAACTCAATCCCATTGCCATACGGAGAACGAGAACCTTTGGCTGCACGATCCGGGGGGGGTCTGGAGTGCGCCGAAGAGCAAGTCGGCGAACGATCGCACAAATCCGCAGTACCGCGGCTCTAACGCCCGTTCGCTGCCGTGACTCAACCCCTCTATCTGATCACCGGTGGTTCTGGCTTTCTGGGAATCAATTTGTGCCGCTATCTGCTCTCGCGCGGATATGTGGTCCGCTCGCTCGACATCGCGCCGTTCGACTATCCGGAAAGGAGCCGCGTACAGGCGATTCTCGGCGACATTCGCGACCGCCGTGCTGTAGACAGAGCCATGGAGGGCGCGAACGTGGTAGTGCACTGCGCTGCCGCTCTGCCTCTGGCGAGCCGGGAAGACATCATTTCCACGGGCGTGGAGGGAACGCGCATCCTGCTGCAAAGCGCACTGCATAACGGGGCGGCCCGTTTCGTCTACATTTCTTCAACGGCGGTGTACGGCATCCCGGACCATCATCCGCTTTATGAGACCGACAAACTGTCGGGTGTCGGGCATTATGGGGAGTCAAAGATCTTGGCCGAGCAGGAATGCGCGGAATTCCGGCAAAGAGGTCTAGGTGTTTCTATCCTGCGGCCGAAGAGTTTCGTGGGTCCGGAGCGGCTCGGCGCTTTCGAATTGCTCTACGACTGGGCCTACGACGGCAGGAATTTCCCGGTGCTCGGTTCAGGCAACAATCGCTATCAGTTGCTCGACGTCGAGGACCTGTGCGAGCTAATCCACCTGTGTGCGACACTTGACCGGCATCTCGTCAACGACACGTTCAACGTGGGAGCGAAGGAGTTCGGCACCATGCGCGACAATTTTCAGGCGGTGCTGGATCGCGCAGGCCACGGCAAGAGAGTTATCGGACTTCCCGCCCTGCCGGTGATTTGGACCTTGAGGCTGCTCGAGCGATTTCACTTGTCGCCGCTCTACGAATGGATCTACGAGACCGCGGGGAAGGACAGCTTCGTTTCGGTCGAGCACGCCGAAACCACCCTGGGTTTCGCGCCCAGATATTCCAACCGGGAAGCCTTGATACGCAACTACGACTGGTACGTAGCGCATCGCGACGAGCTCTGCGGCAAGGTGGGCACGACCCATCGGGTGCCTTGGAAGCGAGGCGCGCTCAAGCTTGCCAAGGCTTTCTTCTAGCGCGTCGGCGCAGCGGGGGCCTCACTGTGCAAGAGATGAATACTCCGCCGCCTGCGAGGTACCGGACCCGCTTGCGCGATCACAGACGGCTGCCCGCTGTTGCGCGGTCCCTGCTCGCAGCGGGGCTCGGTTGGCCAATGGCTTTCCCCGCGTCCGCCGCCGATTCGAACGTCGCGGCATGGCTCGATCAGGCCGCTCAGTACGCGGCGCGAGCCCCGAAGACTGTCATCGAGCTGCAGCAGTTTCGCCGTACCACGACCATGGCAAACGAAGCGCAAGGGCAGCGCCGGGCCAGGGCGACGCTGATCGAGTTGAACCCGCAGATCAACGCGTGGTTTTTGCTCACGCTCGAAGGGGGCGAGGGAAGCATACGCACCACCTATCATCTGGAGAACGGGGACCCGCGCGGTCAGCGAATCCGGCTGACCGAAGCGTATGGCGACGGGATTCAAATCGTTTCCGCGGATGGCACCCGCAACTGCAAGCTCTGGTCTCCCACTGCGGGGGACGTCCTGGAGCAGGCGCGGCGTTCTTCGCTCCCTTATGCGCCGGTTTGCGAGGGTCGCCTGTATCTGCGCAATACCGTGAGCGGAAGATCCACCAATCTCGAGAAGGCCACTGGGTTCCTCCGGGATCACGTGTGGGGTGGGGAAAAGATCATTGGTCTAGTGCGCCAACAGTTCTATCGCGACGTTTTTCTTGAGAAAGGAACCCCAGGTCCGGGGCCCAAGCGCAGCGACAAGCATGCGGGGCTTCGCGATGGCCCGATTCCGGCGGCCGTCGGCCGCAGCTACGCCGACCAGTACGTCCTGCCGCAGCACCTCAGCATTGACCTGGGCCAGTCGGACCGAGGCCTCAGGCTCGGGCAATGGTATTCGGCCGTCGGGCTGGACGGAATCTATGCGAGTCTGATCGAACCGCGAGCGATCGACATGAAAATCCCGGCGAGCTACCGCAGCAGGGTAAGAAATCTTGATGCGGTCGAAGCGAGCGCGCTCGCCTATCTTGTCGCGTTCGACCTGTCGGAGTTCGATCTGGGCTTCGCGCTGGGCACCGATCACCCGAGAGTTGGCTGGTCGCCACGAACCCTGGACGAGGTACGCGATCAAAACCTTCCGGGTCCGGACGGAATCGGCACGGTCGCCCCATTGGTTGTCAACGGCATGGTCAGTCCATTGCTCGCCGGCCGCACCGTCGCCACCTTCACCGGAGGCTTCAAGCGCGAGCATGGCGCCTTCCGCTACGGCGCTCTGGCGCATCGCAATCACGGCAGCCACTACGGCTTCATCGAGCAGGGCAGCGTGTTCAGCAAGCTCCAGCCGGGACTCGCGACCTTGTATGTGCTGAATGATGGAACGATCGCGATGAAGACCTGGAACAAAGAAGATGACGCTCTGCTGCCGCGCATCAAGCATGCACGGCAGAACGGAGTCCCACTGGTCGAGCCAGACGAGCGCACCGGGGTTCCTGCTCCCGGAGCACTGATCGCTAAATGGGGGCCGGGCAACTGGTCAGGTTCGGCGCAGGAGAATCTGCGCACGCTGCGCGCCGGCGCCTGCCTGCAGGAGACTCGCTCCAGACGCTTTCTCGTCTATGGATTTTTTTCCAGCACCACGCCTTCGGCGATGGCGCGGGTATTCCAGGGCTACGGTTGCCGCTACGCGATGCATCTGGATATGAATGCGCTCGAGCACACTTATCTCGCATTGTACGTGCGCGACGCGGACCGTCTTGTGATCGAGCATCTGGTGCAGGGGATGGACGAGGCCGACGAAAAGGTGGCGGGCAGCCTGATCCCGAGGTTTCTTGGGCTGCCTGACGACCGCGACTTCTTTTATCTGGTCCGAAAGACACAACAATGAACAAACGACGGCTCCGGTCCGCGATATGGGTAACTTCCCTGTGGCTAGGGATGGTTTTGCCGTCGACCGCTGCCGCCGCTGCATCGCTCGCCGAGCACAATGAGCAGATGCTGAGTCAGTTGCAGCGAGTGCATGGCCTGAGCGAACAGCAGATGCAGAAGATCCGCGCGATCTTCGCGCGTTCGGGCTTTGCCGGACAAGGCAATCCGGCCATCTCCGAACATCCGATTACGCCCGAGCAGTGCGAGGCCAAGCTCGCCGAACAGGCGGTAAGCTACGCGAATGACGAATTCGAGCGCATCTGCCACGCCAGGTACATGGCTCCCCTGTACGATCCCACTTCGCAACGTCCCGAGGACGCCAAGGCGTGCATCGACCAGTTCGAATATCCCGACATCCCCTGCGTCTACCCTGTCGTGTGGGTCAAGGCGCGCGAGGCCGCCGAGATCTGCGAGGCCATGGGCAAGCGGATGTGTGACGCCCACGAATGGGAAGGTGCCTGCGCCGGACGATTGGAGGCGCCTGATTATCGCTTCGACCTGGCCAAAGGGGCGAGTCCGCAGACCGCCATTGCGCGCATGCGCACTGCCCATAATCGCGCGCATGAGATGGACAAACGATGGAGCTACGGCCTCGCCTACCAGCGCGGCATTTGCGCCACCGCCAGCCACAAAAGCCGTTCCTGTCAGGGGGGCGGCTGGAACTCATGCGGGTCGAATACCTATCCCGCAGGAGATTTCCCGGCTTGCCGCAGTCCACTTGGTGTGTACGATTTAAACGGCAACGCGGCGGAGCACATGAATCTGCCTCTGAATGAGGGCCAGATGGCGAGCAGCGGCAGCCGGCAGCTAGGCTACACCGAGATGAAGGGTAGCTGGTTCAGCTTCGACGCCTACCGCGCTCACGACGACTGGTGCCGCTGGCGGGCGCCTTTCTGGCATGGCACGCTGGTCATGGATGAGCACAGCCATGCCAACTACCACCTTGGGTTCCGCTGCTGCAAGACGCTCATCGAGCAGTGACCGGCCGAACGTCGCGCGAGTATTCATAGCGCCGAGCTTTGGCGAACTGACTTATAATGACGCCCGTTTCGAATTCGATGGCGATACGCGATCGCAGAGGATGGTGATGCTTCAGCAGTATGCAGGTCGACGGGCACGAGTGACAGGCAAATCGCGAGTGCTTTCGCTTGGCAGGCTCATTATTGTCGCCGCGCTTGGCTTCGCGGATGCAGGATTCGCAGCGGTCCCTGAAGTATCGTGCGATCAGTTCGCGCAAACAATTCCTCAGCGTCCAGCCGCGGCGTTGCCTGCAAGCGACCTCGTCCAGCGGCTACGGGGAATGAACGACGTCGAACGTGAGACTGCGGTCGCCGCCCAGTTGCTGGCAGGGAATATTCCGGATTTTCTAAGGCACCTTGCGCCGATCCGATTGACCGGCCACTTTCCCAGCGGGCGAACGGTCCACGTTACCTTCTGCACCTTACCCGATTACCTCGCGATCGGATCGGACAAGGATTTCATGCTGATTCCGATGCGGCTGCAAACAGCACTTGTCGTCGCGGACTCTTATGGCTTTTTGCTGCCCACCACCAAGATGGTCGACGCGATCTACAAGCAAGCGTCCTTACGCCTGGCGCCGCAGCCTTTGCCTGCCGGGGCCGAGATGCGTTCGACCGACTACTATTGGCGCCACAACCTGAGGGTTGCCGAGCAACGCTCGAACTCCGGGCTCTCGCTGGGTGTGCTGACGGCCGGCGACAAAAAGGACCTCGTGCTTAGCAACCGTTTGTGGCGAAACCCGCGGCAACTGGCAATCTATGGGTGGCATCGTGCCATCGATCGGCCGATTCAGCCGCTCAGCACGATTCACGGCGCACACTACGTCGATTACAGCCATGGCGTTCGGTTGATCGCCCCCATGGCATACGTGGACGGCGAGGCGAGGCCAATCGTAGATATTCTGAAAGACACCCAATTGGCCAGCATGCTGAGTGACGAGGGCGCAATCCAACATCTTAGCGAGCTATTGGACATCTTGAAGGCCCCCTCACGCAGCACGCTTCCCGGTGCGGGGGACTTGGCTCATCGAGTGACTGTTCACGCAAGACCCGCTTCCTAGCCGGCACGCAGCACGCGCTGCCGGCGCAAGCGGCCGTGCGGATCGCCCTCTTCACCGCCTTGGGCGCTTCGCTCGGATCGCGTCGAAGCTTAACCGCCGAGCACTGTTTTCACCGCCGCCAGCAGCGCCGGGGCCTTGGCCGGCTTGGACAGGAATCCATCGGCCCCGAGCGCGACGCCCCGCGTGACGCCACTCGCCGGTCTTGCTCTGTTTGCATTTGCCGCATAGCTCTGGAAAAGCAAAAAAGCCGCTTCGACAGTCGACCGGTGCCAATCGACCGGAAACGGCAGACCAGAACAATCACTCGTAGGTAGATCGACTGTAACCGCGCCGAAGTTCATGTTTGCGGGCCCTTGCACCGCTCGCCGTCGATGCTTCCGCCCTAAGAATCGCGCACTCGGTGCCAGTTTGGGCATAGCGGCGAAAATCTTCATAGGCTTCGCAAACCAAGGCAATCCGCGGGCTGGCAAGAACCTCCACTTTATCTTTTCCGCGATTGCGGACTATGGTCCCGCGGCTGATCCAGCTCGAAGGATCACCGTACTTGGCTGTCCCCGTCATTGGAAATTGCTCGTAGGTCTCGGTTAGCGGAATCGAAAGCCCGAGATATTCGGTGATTCTGGCCAAGGTGCCTGCGCTATCGTCCAAGAGCGCCTCTGACTCCAGATAGAGCGCTCGCCCGCGCCGGCGATCCAATATCTCGCGAAGTTGCTTGAGGCGCAGCTCATAGTAGTCGGCCGCCTCATCTATGGTGCGATGCCCCCCCGAGCTGATCTTCACTATGCTGCGTATCGTCGCCTCCGGCTCGCGCACCATCAAGATGACTTTCAGGTCTTTACGCCGCAGTACTGCGTCCCTCATTTCCAGCGGGTGCAGTATCTTGTCGAACAGGAAACGCCCCCCTGGTGCGTGACCACCTGCCTGATCAATCTTGTGCGCAAGCTCGATCAAATCCAGCCGGGTTCGGTATTTCTGGTGCGCCTCGATATACCCCGCGACTTCCGGGCTTGAACCGATCTGATGGCTGAGCAGCGTGCTGAGCGAGCGCATATGCCCGATCAGGAAGATCGCGCCGCGGGATTTGGCGAGTCCGTGTCTGGCGACACGTTTGACGACGATATTGAGGACATTTGAAAGGCGCATTGGGGCCAGTTAATTCCGTTCTCGGTTGCTTCGCTCTGAAAATGCACGATGCCCCCTCAAAAGTCAATTGGCCAAATGTCATAGTTTGTATTGGATTACAGGGGAGGCAAAGTCCCCCCGTTTTGCAGTGAACGCTAAGCCTGCTCGGCGTAGAGTTCGGTCATCGCCTCACGCAGCCAGCGGTTGGCCGGATCCTGGTGGAAACGCTGGTGCCAGTGCAGCCGCACTTCGAAGCTGGGCATGCCGATCGGCAGCTTAAGCACCTTGAAATTCCCCAGCTGCGCGAACAAGGCCGCAACGCGCGAGGGAACGGTGACGATCAGGTCGGTGCGCGCGAGTATCATCGGCACCACCAGGAAGTGCGGCACGCGCGCGGCGATGCGCTCGCTCAAGCCTTCCTTGATGTAGGTCTCTTCGATCATCTGGTGGCCGGTGCCCGCGTAGGACACGAGCACATGCGCCGCCTCGCGGAACTGTTTCGCGCTGATCTTCGCGCCTATGAGCGGGTGGTCGGCGCGCAGCATACACGCGTAATACTCGCTGAACAGCGGCTGCTGCAGAATGCCCGTCGTGAGCCCGGGTAGGAAGCCGACGGCGAGGTCGATCTCGCCCGCCTCCAGCGCCGCGTGCACGTCCTTGATCGGAATCCGCACCGCTTCGATCTTGACTCCAGGCGCATCGCGCTTGACGCGTTCGAGCAGGCCGGGCAGGAACACCATCTCGCCGATGTCCGACATGGAAAAACGAAAGGTATTGGCGGAGCTTTTCGGATTGAAGCCGGCGTGCTGCTGCAGCGCACCCTGGATCAGGCGCAGCGCCTCGCGCACCGGCTGCGCCAGCTGCTGCGCGAACGGCGTCGGGCGCATGCCGCGCGGCGTGCGCACGAACAGCGGGTCGTCGAACAACTCGCGCAGCCGCGCCAGCGCGTTGCTCATCGCCGGCTGCGACAGCCCGATGCGTTCGCCGGCGATGGTAACGCTGGCCTCGGTCGCAATTGCGTCGAAGGCGCGCAGCAGGTTCAGGTCGAGGTCCGTCACATTCATGAATCGCATGTATATCATGCTTTCCATCAATTTGACAAATGCATGGGGGGCGCCTAACCTCGATTTCGGGAGGCTCGCTGCGGCGGGCGCCAAGAGGAGAAACCATGTACGAAATCCGTATTCACGGGCGCGGCGGGCAGGGCGCGGTGCTGGCCGGCGGCATCCTTGCCACGGCACTGGTGCAGGAAGGCAAGTTCGTCGTCGCCGTACCGTCCTTCGGCTTCGAGCGCCGCGGCGCGCCGGTGGCGAGCTTCCTGCGCTTCGATGAGCGCGAGATCCGCCAGATGACCAACATCTATCAACCCGACTGTGTCCTCTGCATAGACCCTACGGTGGCGCGGGCGGTGAACGTGTTCGAAGGCGTCAAGGACGGCGCCGTGCTGGTGCAGACCACGGCCAAGCCGCTGGGCGACATCGAGTTGCCGCCGCAGATCGCGACGGTGGGGCTGTGCGATGCAGTTTCGATCGCGCTCGACATTTTCAAGCGCTCGATCACCAACACCATCATGCTGGGCGCTTTCGCACGCGCCACGGGACTCGTTTCGCTGGAGTCACTGCAGGCGGCGATCCAGAAGTCGGAGTTCCGCGATGCCGGGCTTAAGCAGAACATGGCTGCGTTGGAGCGCGGTTACGAAGCGACTGAGGTCCATCAAATAGTACGAAAGGCGGCGGCATGAGCAGGGAGCAGGGGCCCTGCGCAGCGGGGATGCGACCGACCGCGATTGTCGCCGGTCGCCGACAGTGGCCAGGTTCGAATCGAGACAGAGGTAAGGAGGCGGCGGCATGAAACAGCAAGCCTACAAAATGTTCGATGCGTCCACGATCCCGGACGACCTGTGTCCGATCGCGACCAAGCCCACGCCCATGCTCCCCGGGGACTGGCGCAGCATGCGTCCGGTGGTGGACCGCGCCAAGTGCGTCAAATGCGCCGTTTGCTGGCTCTACTGCCCGGTGCAATGCGTGGTGGAAAAGCCTGCCTGGTTCGACTTCAACCTGAAGACCTGCAAGGGCTGCGGCATTTGCGCGACTGAATGCCCACAACGAGCCATAGCCATGATCGAGGAGGCGGCATGAGTGCGATACTCAAGCCGAAGTCGAAGCTCGTCGTCTGCGACGGCAACGAAGCAGCCGCCTGGGCGGTATCGCTCGCCAACGTGGACATGGTCGCGGTTTATCCGATCACGCCGCAGTCCTCGCTGGTCGAGTATCTGGCGAAATTCATCGCCGACGGGCGACTCAACTCGGAAATCGTCGACGTCGAGGGCGAGCACTCGGTGCTGTCGGTGCTGCAAGGGGCGTGTCTCGCTGGCGCGCGCACCTACACCGCGAGCTGCGGACCGGGCCTCGCCTTCATGTTCGAGCCCTATTTGCGCACCCCGGGCCTGCGCCTGCCGCTGGTGATGACCATTGTCACCCGCGACACGCTCACGCCGCAAAGCGTCTGTGGCGGGCACCAGGACGCGATGTCGGTGCGCGAAGTCGGCTGGGTGCAGATGTACTGCGAGTCGGTGCAGGAGGTGCTCGACACCACCATCATGGCCTACAGGATCGCCGAGCACCGCGACGTGATGCTGCCGGTGAACATCTGCCACGACGGCAACTATCTGTCGTTCGGCGCCGCGCGCTGCGAACTGCCGGACCAGGACGAAGTCAACGAGTTCCTAGGCGAGAAGGACGTGAACTGGCACGTCGCCCTGGATCCGCAGCGGCCCATGGCGGTGGACCCGCTCACCGGCGGCGCCGGCGGCCCCGGTCCTTCGACCTTCGTGCGCTACCGCAAGGGGCAGTGCGCGGGCATGCAGAACTCGCTCAAAGTCATCACCGAGGCGCACGAGGAATGGGGGCGGCGCTTCGGCCGCCACCATGCGCCGCTGGTCGAATCCTACCGGATGGACGGCGCCGAGTACGCCATCATGACCATAGGCAGCATGACTGGCGCGGCCAAGGACGCGGTGGACGCGGCGCGCGCGCGCGGCGACAAAGTCGGCCTGGTCAAAGTGAAAACCTACCGCCCGTTCCCAGTCGAGGCGCTGGTATCCGCGTTGGCCGAAGTGAAAGCCGTGGGCGTGGTCGACCGTTCCGTATCTTTCGGCTGGAATTGCGGGCCGTTGTATCAGGACACCATTGCAGCCATGTATTCCGCGCCCAGGCGCATTCCGGCGATGAGTTTCATCGGCGGGCTCGCCGGCGCCGACCTTACGGTGGCGCACTTCGAACGCGTGATCGGGCGCACCCGCGAACTCGCGCTCGACGGCCATGCGGCCGAAACCGTGTGGCTCAACGAGAAGGATTAGAAGAATGCAGCACGCTCACTATCTCATCGTCGGCGCCAGCCACGCGGCGCTGTCGGCCCTGCATGCGATCCGGCTGCATGACGCGGAAGGCGACGTCACCCTGCTCACGCGCGACGACAGCCTGCCCTATTCGCCCACCGTATTGCCTTATGTGGTGTCGGGCCGCTCCGCGCCGGGCCGCATATTTCTGCGCGACGAGGGCTATTTTGCCGCGCACAAGGTCAATTACCTGCGCAGCGCCAAGGTGCAGAAGGTAAACGCGGGCGCAAGCGCGGTCGAGCTCGCCGACGGCAGCCGGATAGGCTTCGACAAGCTGCTGCTCGCCACCGGCGCCGCGCCGCAGTTGCCGCCGATACCCGGCATGGCCGAATTGAAATTTCACGTGCTGCGCACGCTCAACGACGCCGTCGCCTTGCGCGAGGCGCTACCGCGCGTGAAGCGCGCCGTTGTGCTGGGCGGGGGACTGATAGGCATGCACGCGGCGGAAAACCTGGCCAAGGGCGGCGTAGAGGTTAGCGTGGTGGAACTGCAGCCGCACGTGCTTTCCGGGTACTTCGATGCCGAAGCTTCGTCGATGATCGAAAGCGTATTTGCCGCCAACGGCGTGCGCCTGCACACGGGCACCAGCGTAGCCTCGGTCGCTCCCGAGGGCACAGGCTGCCGCGCGACACTCGTCGATGGCACCAAACTCGATGCGGATCTGCTGCTGGTCGCCACAGGGGTTGCGCCGGTGACCGATTTTCTCGCAGGCAGCGGCGTGGATACCGAGCGCGGGGTGCTGGTCGACGAACACATGCGCACCAACGTCGCCAACATCTGGGCCGCGGGCGACGTGGCGCAGGCACGCGGCTTTTTCGGCGGTGAGCGGATCATCAACGGCATCCTGCCTGACGCCGTCGACCAGGGGCGCATCGCCGGCATGGCCATGGCCGAGGATCCGGGAACGAAAGACTACGCCGGCGGCGTGCCGCTCAACACTTACAGCTTCTTCGGCCAGCAGGCGGTTTCGGTCGGCGTGCACGAAGGCGCACTGGGGCAAACCGGCGTCGAAGTGAAAAAACAGGTGAGCGCCGAGGAGAAGCGCTACCTCAAGATCGTGCTCAAGGACGGG
>JACZJU010000315.1 GCA_014860395.1 Burkholderiales bacterium
CCGTAAAAGCGACCCTGAGAGATGCGGTGGGCGCACTCATTGCAAACTCGGTCGTAACCTTCAGTACCGACGCGAATCTGGCAACCATTACCCCCTCCAATACCGCCTTGACCAATACCGCCGGCGTGGCCACCGTCACGCTCGCCCCCGCAAGCCTTACGGCCGCGGGTGCCAGCACGCTCAGCGCGACAGCGCAGGTGGGAACCGAAGCGGTGACCGGCTCGATCGGCTTTTCCATAGGTGCCTCATCTGTGACCGTCTCGGCACCTGTACTCGGCGTTAGCACATTGTCAGCGTTCGGCACCACCAGTATTAGCGTCACCGTGTCAAGCGGCGGTGTGCCCGTGACTACGCCGCAAAATGTCACGTTTGCTTCGCCCTGCGGCAGCAGCGGCAAGGCGGTATTGTCGACCGGAGTAGCTACCGTCGCAGGCGTGGCGACGGGTTCCTATCGGGACAACGGCTGCGCCGGTACCGACGCAATTAGCGCCACGGTCGCGGGCGTCACGTCCGCTTCGACCAACCTGGTCATAACTCCACCAACGGTGGGTTCGATCCAGTTTGTGTCCGCCACGCCCGCCGTCATTTACCTGAAGGGAACCGGGGGCGTCGAAACCTCACAGGTCGCATTCAAGGTGGTCGATACCGGCGGAAACCCGATCAGCGGCAAGGCGGTCACGTTCGCCTTGAGCACCTCCGCAGGCGGGATTACGCTCACACCTACGCCGGCCACCGCGACCTCGGATGCGGACGGCCTGGTCGTCACCAACGTCAACTCGGGCACGGTCAGCACGCCGGTGAGGGTGACAGCATCTACCCCCGGCGCGGCTGCAGGGACCACGCTCACAACCCAGTCGAGCGGATTGACGATAACTACCGGCATCCCGGCTCAAGACAGTTTTTCCTTGAGCGCGACCAAGCTGAATCCGGAATTCAGGGATGTCGACGGAAACACGACCGTGTTGACGGCGCGCCTGGCGGACCATTTCCGCAACCCGGTGCCCGACGGCACGGTGGTCAACTTTACGACCGAAGGCGGTTCGATCATCGGTTCGTGTCAAACGACCGCCGGCGCCTGCAGCGCCACCATGACCAGCCAGGCGCCGCGGCCCAACAACGGTCGCGCGACTGTACTGGCTTACGCCGTCGGAGAGGAAAGCTTTATCGACAGCAACGGCAACGGCGTGGCGGACTTGGTGCCGAACGAGATGTTCGACATCAACGGCTTCTCTACGGATATGCCGGAAGCCTTCCGCGATGACAACGAGAACGGTGTATTCGACGCCGCCACAGAGACATTTATCGACTACAATCAGAACAGCAATTATGACGGTCCGGACGGGCAGTACAACGGGGTGTTGTGCGATAACACCATCGCGCCACCTACTGGAAGCTCCGCCGGCACCTGCAGCACGACCAAGTCGATACATGTGCGCGACTCCCTGGTGATCGTGTTTTCCGGCTCCAACGCCGTCATAAGCAAGATTTCACCCGCGGCCATCGATCTTGGCGGTTGCGCCGCCGGCGGAACGACTACTTCGGTCAATCTGAGAATCGTGGATGTCGCGGGCAACCCGATGCCCGTTGGAACTACCGTGGTCGCTACCACCTCGGACGGGACGATGACAGGGCCTAGCAGTTTTACGCAACCCAATACCAACATCACTACGGCAGCCGGCGTAATAACACATGCTGTGAATATCAAGAATGACGTGGTGACTACGACAGCGGGAACGCCTCCGGTTACAACCTGCGTTGACCCGACCCCTTCCGGCGTGCTGTCGATAACAGTAACGACACCAGGGGGAGTTGCAACTACCCAGCCGTTCGCAGTCATCAACTGAAACAACAGTTAGCCAGCACCAAAGAAACACGGGCGTCTAGCAGACGCCCGTTTTCTTTTGCACGCGCGCCGGCGCGCACTTGCTGGAGTTGAAAATCTTCGCCCGCCCGGCAGGGGTCACGGGCTCAGCGCGGTAACTCGGACGTCCCCATCAAAAACTCGTCCACCGCCCGCGCGCACTGGCGCCCTTCGCGTATCGCCCAGACCACCAGTGACTGGCCGCGGCGCATGTCGCCCGCCGCGAACACCTTGGAATTCGACGTTCGGTAGCAGCCGTCGCCGTCGGTCGTCGCCTTGACGTTGCCGCGCGCATCCTGTTCGAGCGCGAGTTCTTCGATCAATCCTTTTTGCACCGGACCGAGAAAACCCATGGCGAGCAGGACCAAGTCGGCCTTGAGCTCGAATTCGCTGCCTGGGATTTCCGCCATCTTGCCGTCCTTCCACTGGACGCGCACGGCGATCAGCTTCTTCACCTTGCCGTTTTCGCCCTCGAAGCGCTTGGTCGCGACGGCCCAGTCGCGCGCGCAGCCTTCCTCGTGCGAACTCGAAGTGCGCAGTTTGACCGGCCACTCGGGCCAGACCTGGAACTTGTTCTCCTCGGCCGGCGGTTGCGGCAGCAGTTCGAACTGGGTCACCGATAGCGCGCCCTGGCGATTGGACGTGCCGACGCAATCGGAGCCGGTATCGCCGCCACCGATGACCACCACATGCTTGCCGGTTGCGGTGATTTGTCCCGCGACCTTGTCGCCGGCCACCACCTTGTTCTGCTGCGGCAGGAATTCCATGGCGAAATGCACGCCGTTCAACTCACGCCCGGGAACCGGCAGGTCGCGCGGCCGCTCCGCGCCGCCAGTCACGACCACGGCGTCGAATTCCTGCAGGAGCTTTTGCGCCGGCACGGCGTTGCCGCCGCTGCCGCCCACTTGCTGGCTCACCCGGAACTCCACGCCCTCGGCGCGCATTTGCTCGACACGCTGATCGATCAGCCGCTTTTCCATCTTGAAGTCGGGGATGCCGTAGCGCAACAAGCCACCGATACGATCGCTCTTCTCGTACAGCACCACGTCATGCCCGGCGCGCGCAAGTTGCTGCGCGCAGGCCATGCCCGCCGGACCGGAGCCGACGATCGCCACTTTCTTGCCGCTCTTGCGCTCGGGCGGCTCGGGCCGCACCCAGCCCATCTCCCAACCCTTGTCGATGATGGCGTGCTCGATCGACTTGATGCCTACCGGGTCGTTGTTGATGTTGAGCGTGCATGCCGCCTCGCATGGCGCCGGACAAACGCGGCCGGTGAATTCGGGGAAATTGTTGGTCGAATGCAACGTCTCCAGCGCTTCGCGCCATTTCTGCTTGTAGACCAGGTCGTTCCAGTCTGGAATGATGTTGTTGACAGGGCAGCCGCTGGTGCAGAACGGCGTGCCGCAGTCCATGCAGCGCGCGCCCTGCACGCCCGCCTCCTGGTCGGACAGGTGCAGCACGAACTCATGGTAATGTTTCTTGCGCGCCTCGGGGGCTTCGCTCGCCTCCTGCAGCCGCTGGAATTCCATGAAACCGGTTATCTTGCCCATACAGTTCAACCCCTAAATCGAAAGTCTCTTACCGCCAGGGACGCAAGGCGCGCGAAGGAATGCGCAAGG
>JACZJU010000316.1 GCA_014860395.1 Burkholderiales bacterium
AGGAAGTTGTCCAGGCGCTGGTCCTCCTGCTCGCGGCTCGCGTCCCTGTCTTTGTCGTAGTCCGGTTCCTGATAGCCGGAGATTTTCACACCGGTGCCCAGGCATGATCCGCACCAGCCATGCTTGGAATTGAACGAAAACAAGCGCGGATCGAGCTCGGGAAAACTGCGCGCGCAGGACGGGCAGGCGCGCTTGGTCGAGAAAATCGCCTGGGGCAAGGCGAGTTCCACGCGCGGGCCGTTCGATTTTTCCGCAGCCTGGGCGAGGCGGTCCAGGCCGCCGAGAACGTGGACGATGCCCTTGCCGAAATCGAGCGCGCGCGTCAGCGCCTCGCGCAACCCGGTTTCATTTGCCGGCGTGACGCGCAGGTCGGCCACCGGCAATTCGATCGTGTGTTCGCGAAAGCGGTCGAGGCGCGGCCATTTCGCCGTGGGCAGGAATTCGCCGTCGACGCGCAGGAAATCGTAGCCCTTGCCCTTGGCCCATTTGGCGAGGTCAGTGTAGTAGCCCTTGCGGCTCGTGACCAGCGGCGCGAGCAGCCCTATCCTCTGGCCGCGATAGTCCTTCTGTATGCGCGCGGCGATGGCGTCGAAGCTCTGCGGCTCGATCGCCACATTGCAGTCGGGGCAATACTGCGTGCCGAGCTTGACGTACAGAAGCCGCAGGAAATGGTAGATCTCGGTCAGCGTCGCCACCGTGCTCTTCCTGCCGCCGCGGCTGGTGCGCTGCTCGATCGCCACCGTCGGCGGGATGCCGAAAATCGCGTCCACGTCGGGACGCGACGACGGCTGCACGAACTGGCGCGCATAGGCGTTGAGCGATTCGAGGTAGCGCCGCTGGCCTTCGGCAAAGAGGATGTCGAAGGCGAGCGTCGACTTGCCGCTGCCCGAAACCCCGGTGATCACGGTGAACTGGTTGCGCGCGATTTCCACGTCCACGTTCTGCAGATTGTGCTCGCGGGCGTTGTGGATGCGTATGCAATTGTCCGAAGCGGCGTTGCGCTTCGCCAGCAACGATTTCTGCAGCGGCAAACCCTCGGAGACGCTCAGCGCTCGTGCCGTTCCAGCTCCCCCCTTTGCAAAAGGGGGGCCGGGGGGGATTTTATCGGCTGCCGCGAAATCCCCCGGCGCTGGCGCGCCACCCCCTTTTTCAAAGGGGATAAGAGCCTGTTCATAGTCGCGCAGCGCGCGTCCGGTATGCGAGGTGGTGTGCGCCCGGACCTCGGCCGGGGTGCCGCTGCATACGAGCTCGCCGCCGGCGTCGCCGCCTTCCGGGCCGAGATCGATGATCCAGTCGCAGGCACGGATGACGTCGAGATTGTGTTCGATCACCACCACTGAATGTCCCGTGGCGATGAGTTTGCGCAAGGCGCGCAGCAGCTTGGCGATATCGTCGAAATGCAGGCCCGTGGTGGGTTCGTCGAACAGGAACAGTTTGCCTTTGCGCAGCAAGCCGCCCGCGGCCGGCGCGCCCTTGACCGCCTCGACCAGGTGCCCGGCGAGTTTCAGCCGCTGCGCTTCGCCGCCGGAGAGCGTGGGCACCGGCTGGCCGACGTCGGGCTGGAATACCTCAAGCTCG
The DNA here is from genome assembly GCA_014860395.1 of Burkholderiales bacterium. Lineage (GTDB taxonomy): Bacteria > Pseudomonadota > Gammaproteobacteria > Burkholderiales > SG8-39 > 2-12-FULL-64-23. Next base: position 1,579 of record JACZJU010000316.1, read on the forward strand.
GCCAGCGGCGTGAGCACCGCCTGCACCTGCGCCTGATCGGCAAAGAAGGCGAGCGCCTCGGCCACCGTGAGTTCGAGCACGTCGGCCACCGACAGCGCCTGCCCGCCGTCCTTGCCGGCGAGCTTCACCTCCAGCACCTCGTCGCGGAAACGCCGGCCGTTGCAGTCGGGGCAGCGCAGGTACACATCCGACAGGAACTGCATTTCGACATGTTCGAAGCCGTTGCCGCTGCAAGTGGGGCAGCGGCCGTTGCCGGTGTTGAAGCTGAAGGTGCCGGCGGTGTAGCCGCGCTCTTTCGCCGTCGGCTCCGCCGTGAACAGGCTGCGGATGG
>JACZJU010000317.1 GCA_014860395.1 Burkholderiales bacterium
TCTTTACACCTCCACCAGCAGATTACCCAGGGCGTCCAGCTCGACGCGGTTGTCCGGCTCGATCACCGTGGTGCAATCGAGCTGCTCGATCACCGCCGGACCGGTGAATTGCGCATTGCGCGGCAGCTTCTCGCGCTGATAGATGGGCGTGTCGCGAAAGCCGCCTTCGAACCAGACGGATCGCATGCCGTTTAACGCGCCCGCCAGGTCAGCGGCGCGCGCATCGGTGCGCGCGAGTACTGCCAGGTCCAGGCGCGGCCGCAGGCCGATCACGGCGGTGTGCAGGTTGACCAGCACGGAGCGGATTTCCGGCAGCTCGACGCCGAAGCGTTCCCAGTAGGCTGCTTCGAACAGCCGCTGCAGTTCGTCTTTGCCCACCTTGAGCTGCGGCAAAGCGAGCGTGAGGATATGGCTCTGTCCCTGGAACTGCATGTCGGCGAAATGCAGGATGCGCGTGCCTTCGATCGCCACGCCCTCGCGCGCGAGCGTGGCGCGGCCTTCGGCGATCTGCGCTTCCAGCGTGGACCAGGCCAAGTCCATGTCGAGCACGGGCAAAGGTTTGTTGACGGTATTGACGTAGTCGTGGCGCGCATCGGCGACGACGCAGCCCAGCGCATTGGTGATGCCGGGCCGTACCGGGATCAACAGCTTGGGAATGGCAAGCTCGCGCGCCAGAGCCGCCGCGTGCAGCGGGCCGGCGCCGCCGAAAGGAAACAGCACGAAGTCGCGCGGGTCGTGGCCGCGCGCGAGCGATACCATGCGAATCGCGCCCGCCATTCGGTCGTTGGCGATGCGCAGGATCGCCGCCGCGGCCGCATGCGCATCCAGCCCGAGCGGCTTGCCAACCTTCTCGATCACTATGGCACGCACTTCGTCCAGGGACACCGGCCGATCGACGGCGAGCAGCTTCTGCGGGTTGAGCCGTCCGAGTATCAGGTTGGCGTCGGTGATCGTCGGCTCCAAGCCGCCACGGCCGTAGCAGATCGGGCCGGGCGCGGCGCCCGCCGATTGCGGGCCGACCTGCAGCATGCCCGCCTGATTGATGAAGGCGATGGAGCCGCCGCCGGCGCCTATGGTATGCACGTCTACCATGGGCACATGGATCGGCATCGCGTATTCCAATTCCAGCTCCGAGGACACGGTGGGCACGCCCGCCTGGATCAGCGCCACGTCGGTGGAGGTGCCCCCCATGTCGTAGGTCACCACCTCGCTGTAGCCGGCGGCGGATGCGGTGTAGGCCGCCGCCATCACGCCCGAAGCGGGGCCGGACATGACCGTGTTCACCGCGTGCTCGGCGACGATGGCCGAGGATACGGTGCCGCCGTTGCCCTGCATCACCAGCAGATCGCGGTCGAAGCCCTGCGTGCGCAGTTCGCTGCGCAGGCGTTCGATGTAGCGCGCGAGGATCGGCTGCACCGCGGCGTTGACGCAGGCAGTGGTGCCGCGCTCGTACTCGCGGTATTCGGACAGGATCTCGTGCCCGGCGGTGAGATAGGTGTTGGGCCAGAGGCCGCGGGCGATCTCGAGGGCGCGGTGCTCGTGCGCCGGGTTGATGTAGCTGTGCAGGAAATGGATCACCAGCGCCTCGCAGCCCTGGGCGATCAGCGCCTGCACCGCGGCCTTCACTGCCGCTTCGTCCAGCGGCGTCACCACTACGCCTTCCGCATCCATGCGTTCGGGCACTTCGAGGCGCAATTCGCGCGGCACCAGCGGCTCGAACGATCCGGTGAGACCGTAAGGCTTGGGGCGCGTGCGCCGGCCCAGTTCCAGCGAATCGCGAAAACCTTTGGTGGTGATCAAGCCGACCTTGGCCACTTTGCGTTCGAGGATGGCGTTGGTCGTCGTCGTGGTCCCGTGCACGATCACCTGCAGCTCAGGAAGGACCGCGCCCGCGGCTGCAAGCGCGGCGACCACGCCGTAGGCTTGGTTGTCCATGGTCGTCGGCACCTTCGCCAGCCGCACGGTCGCCGTCGCCGGGTCGAGCATGATCAGGTCGGTGAACGTGCCGCCGACATCGATGCCCACGACCCAGCTTGATTTGTGCGTACTCATTATTTAGACGGACAGGTAGGTGGAACGCATCTGCTCGTTGGCGGCGAGTTCGGCCATGGTGCCTTGGTAGCGGATATGGCCTTTCTCGATGATATACGCGCGGTCGGCGACCAGGTTGGCGAAATGCAGGTTCTGCTCGGAGAGCAACACGCACAGGCCTTCCTGTTTCAGCTCCAGTATGGTCTTGACCATCTGCTCCACGATCACCGGCGCCAGGCCTTCGGAAGGCTCGTCGAGCAGAATGGCCGACGGATTGCCCATCAGGGTGCGCGCGATGGTGAGCATCTGCTGCTCGCCGCCGGACATGTGCGCGCCGCGCCGCTCGCGCATGCGCGCAAGGTTGGGGAACAGACCGAACAGCTTTTGCGTTGTCCATTGCGGTGCGCCCACGCGCGCAGGCTGTTTGCCGACCTCGAGATTTTCCATCACGCTGAGATCGGTGAATATGCGCCGCTCCTCGGGCACGTAGCCCAGGCCGAGGCGGGCGATTTGATAGGGTTCCAATCGTTCGATGCGGCGGCCGTCGAAGCTGATCTCGCCCGCGAGCGGCGGCACCAGGCCGATCAGCGTCTTCAGCGTGGTGGACTTGCCCGCGCCGTTGCGCCCGAGCAGCACCACGACTTCGCCGCGCTCGGCCGTGAGGCTCACGTCGTAGAGGATGTGCGCGCGGCCGTAGGCGCTGTTGACGCTTTTCATCTCAAGCATGGGCGCCTCCGTCCGAGAGGAAAAAGGGCACACCCCCTTTTATATCCCCCATATCGGAGGCTGTTGCGCTATGCGCCTTGCTGCGGTTTGAGAGACTGGCGGTCATCGGCGACGGTCCGCAACAGCACCATGATAGAGGCTGCCCGATCCCAGATACACCTCCTGCACTTCGCGGTTGGCGCGCACTTCGGCCGGCTTGCCCTCGGCGATCAGCTTGCCGTGGTTCAGCACCAGGATGCGATCGGCGTGGGCGAACACCACGTCCATGTCGTGCTCGGTGAACAGCACCGCGATGTTCGATGCGCGCGCGAGTTCGGCGGTGAGCTGCATCAACGCGACGCGCTCGGATGGCGCCATGCCCGCAGTCGGCTCGTCCATGAGCAGCAGGCGCGGTCGGTTGGCGAGCGCGATGGCGAGTTCCACCCGTTTCAAGTCGCCGTAG
>JACZJU010000318.1 GCA_014860395.1 Burkholderiales bacterium
ACGATCGCCGAACCCAGCGACTTGGCGAATTCGGCGCGCTCGTACATATCCTCCATCGTGCCCGCAGTGACGTTGAGGTAATGTCCCTTGACTTCGCCGGTTGCAGCCGCGGCCTTGTTCACCGCCTCCATGCAGTACAGGAAGCGGTCGCGCCAGTGCATGAACGGCTGCGAATTGATGTTTTCGTCGTCCTTGACGAAATCCAGCCCCCCCTTGAGCGCCTCGTAGACGACGCGCCCGTAGTTGCGGCCGGAAAGCCCCAGCTTGGGCTTGGTCGTCGCCCCGAGCAGTGGCCGACCGAACTTGTCCAGGCGCTCGCGTTCGACCACGATGCCGGTGGCCGGGCCCTGGAAAGTCTTGAGGTAGGCGACCGGAATGCGCATGTCCTCCAGGCGCAATGCCTTCACCGCCTTGAAGCCGAAGACGTTGCCGATAATCGAAGCGGTGAGATTCGCAATCGATCCTTCCTCGAACAAATCGAGGTCGTAGGCAATATAGGCGAAGTACTGCTGCTCGGTTTTGCAGCCCGGCCCGGTGTTGGGTACCGGGTCGACGCGGTAAGCCTTGGCGCGATACAGATCGCAGGCGGTCAGCCGGTCGGTCCAGACCACGGTCCAGGTGGCGGTGGACGACTCCCCCGCGATCGCGGCCGCGGCCTCGATCGAGTCGACGCCTTCCTGCGGCGTGACGCGAAACAATGCGATCACATCGGTATCCTTGGGTTGGTAGTCCGCGTCCCAGTAGCCCATCTTGGCGTACGGGATCACCCCGGATTTGTAGCGCTCTGCCATGTTGCCCATTCTTGCTCTCCTGCGTTGATGCGGTAGCGCCAAGATTAAGCGGCCATAAACATAAGGTCTAGTCAATGGTTATTATGTATGTGATAAGCTTTTGCTTATACATCGCAAGGATCGTCCGCCATGCCACTACGCCACGCCACGCTGCGGCAATTCAGGGTATTCGAGGCGGTTGCGCGCCTGCTGTCGTTCTCGCGCGCCGCGGCCGAGCTGCACCTCACGCAGCCCGCGGTATCGATGCAGGTGAAGCTGTTTGAGGAGCAGGCGGGGCTGCCCTTGTTCGAGCGCCTGGGCAAGAAGATTTACCTGACCGAAGCGGGGGCAGAGCTCCACCAGCACAGCCGCGTCATCGCGCAGCAGTTGCGCGACGCCGACGAGGCGCTGGCGGCGCGCAAAGGCCTGTCGCAGGGGCGCCTCATCATCACCATGGTGAGCACGGCGAAGTACTTCGTGCCCCCACTGCTCGCGCGCTTTCTCAAACAGCACCCCGGCGTCACAGTGAAGCTTTCGGCGAACAACCGCGAGGTCGTGCTGAAGCAGCTCGCCGACAACGAAGTGGACCTCGCCATCATGGGACGCACGCCGCAGGGGATGGAGGCCGTCGCCGAGCCCTTCGCGCGCCACCCGCACGTGATCATCGCCGCGCCCGCTCACCCGCTCGCCAAGAAGCGCCGCATCCCCCTCGCGCGCCTGGCCGAGGAAACGTTTCTGGTGCGCGAACCCGGCTCGGGCACGCGCGGCCTGCTCGAACGCCTGTTCGCCGAGCACAACCTGCCGCTCAACGTCAGCATGGAAATGGCAAGCAACGAGACTATCAAGCAGGCGGTGCAGGCCGGCATGGGCATCAGCCTGCTGTCGCTGCATACCATAGGCCTGGAGCTGAAGACGCGGCGCCTGGCGGTCCTCGATGTGCAGGGCCTGCCTATCGTGCGCGACTGGCACGTGGTGCACCTCGCGGCAAAGCGCCTGTCGCCGGTGGCGCAGGCGTTCAAGACCTTTCTGCTGTCGACCGCAGGCAAACTCGTCCCGGAGAAATGATGCCGCGGGCTCAAGTCTCTATAATGCGAGGTTTGCAACGCAACTATAGGAGACACGCAATGGCAAAAGTCGCATTCCTAGGCTTGGGCGTCATGGGCTACCCGATGGCCGGCTTTTTGGCCAAGAACGGCCACGAAGTCACAGTGTATAACCGCACGCGCGCCAAGGCCGACGCCTGGGTCGCCAAGCACGGCGGCAAGGCGGCCGACACGCCCAAAGCCGCCGCCCAGGGCGCGGCCATCGTCTTTTCCTGCGTCGGCGACGATCCGGATCTGCGCGCGGTAACCGTAGGGCCGGACGGTGCGTTTGCAGGCATGACCGCGGGCGGCATCTATGTGGATCACACCACCGCCTCCGCCAACATCGCACGCGAACTGTACGCCGCGGCGGCGAAGAAAGGCATCCATTTCATCGACGCGCCGGTTTCAGGCGGACAGGCGGGCGCGGAGAACGGCGCGCTTACGGTCATGTGCGGCGGCGACGCAGCGCCGTTTGAAACCGCCAAGCCGGTGATCGCCCACTTCGCCAAGGCGGTAACGCTGCTCGGTCCCTCAGGCTCGGGGCAGCTCACCAAAATGGTCAACCAGATCTGCATCGCCGGCCTGGTCGAAGGCTTGTCCGAGGGCATCAATTTCGCGCTCAAGGCGGGGCTGGACGCGAAGCAGGTGCTGGACGTAATCGGCAAAGGCGCGGCCCAGTCCTGGCAGATGGACAACCGCGGCAAGACCATGGTCGACGACAAATTCGATTTCGGCTTTGCTGTCGACTGGATGCTGAAGGACTTGCGCATTGCGCTGGACGAATCGAAGAAAAACGGCGCGCCGCTGCCGGTGACCGAAATCGTCAACGGCTACTACGGCGAGATACAGAAAATGGGCGGCGGGCGCTGGGACACGTCCAGCTTGATCCGACGGCTGCAGAAGAAATAAGCTCCGTGTCGCCGCTACACCAGGCCACGCCATGACCATGCCGTTCACCGCGCCCGAGTCCTATGTCGGCGCGGTGAGCGCGGGCGCCGAGCCCGACGCTGGGAGCCTGTGTTTCGTGTTCCAACAGACGTTGCTGCTGGTCGCGGAGCAGCCGCGGGAGCTAGGCCTGCCGCAGCATGAAACACTCGTCGAACTAAACGCTGCGCCGCTGCGGCGGCTCTACCTCGGCACCCTGGGCGGGCGCGCCTGCTACGCCTTCGAGTATGCCACCGAGATTCAGGCGCCGCCGGGCCTGCTATGGCAGGGGCTGCGCGGACTGTACGGCAGGCTGGATGAAAGCCTGTTCGCGCTCGCCGGGCGCGCGCTGCAGTTCATCGACTGGGACCGAACGCATCAATTCTGCGGCCGCTGCGGCACACCGACCCGGCATCGCGGCCATGAGCGCGCGCGCGAATGCCCCGCCTGCGCCCTGATAGTCTATCCGCGCATCGCGCCCGCTGTCATGTGCCTGATCCGGCGCGGCCGCGAGATCCTGCTCGCGCGCTCGCCGCGCTTTGCCCCGGGCATGTACAGCGCGCTCGCCGGCTTCGTCGAGCCGGGCGAATCCCTGGAGCAGTGCCTCGCGCGCGAAGTGCTGGAGGAGACCGGGATCCGCATCTCCAATGCACGCTATTTTGCCAGCCAGCCCTGGCCATTTCCACATTCGCTGATGATTGCATTCGTCGCCGACTACGCCGGCGGTGAAATCACGCCCGCGCCGGACGAAATCGAGGACGCGCAATGGTTCGCGCTCGACGCCCTGCCGAGATTGCCGAACAGAATCTCGATCGCGCGCCGCTTGATCGACGGCGTCGTCGCAGAAATGCGCTCGGCCCATTCCTGAACGGGAGCGGCTGGTTCCGCGCCTGGCGAAAGCCGCGTTTCAGCGCGCCTCGCGCACCCCCGCCAGAATGCCGCGCAGCTGCTCCAGGCTCACGGGCTTCATGATGTATCCGCTCATGCCCGCCTTGATGCAGGCGTCACCGTAATCGTCAGGCGAATTTCCGGTCATCGCAATGATCGGGACGGGCTGTTTGCCTGCCAGCTGTTCGCGCCGCCGTATCTCGCGGGCTGCGGCGATTCCATCCATGCCTGGCATCTGCAGATCCATCAGGATCACCTGGTAGTCGCCCTTCCCGGCCATGTCCACTGCTTCTATTCCGTCTTGCGCGACCTCGGCCTGCGCCTGCAGCCTTTCAAGCATGGCGCAGGCCACGAGTTGGTTCACGCTGTTGTCTTCGGCAAGCAGAACGCGAAACTCGGCCGCGCCGGACTCCGCCGCGCGCGGCCCGGCCACCATTGCCGGCGGCGCATCGGCCGCTTGCGGCGGCGCGTCCGCCAGCGTGACGGGCACTTCAAGGGTAAAGGTCGAGCCCGTACCGGGACGGCTGTCGACGCTCAGCGTACCGCCCAGCAATTCCGCCAGTTGGCGCGCGATGGCGAGCCCGAGGCCGGTTCCACCGTAGGCCCGATCGATGGCCGTGTCGCCCTGAACGAAGGGGTCGAACACCAGCTTGATTTGCTCCGGCGCGATACCTACCCCGGTATCGGTGACTTCGACGACCAGCCGCCTTGCGTCGCCCGCACCCGCCGCGATGGCGCAATGCATGTTGACGACAACCGAACCGCTATCGGTAAACTTGATTGCGTTCGACACGAGGTTGCCGACGATCTGCTGCAGCTTGATTCCGTCTGTCTCGATCCACGCCGGCGCGTCATCGGCCACCGTCACCCGGTAGGCGAGCCGCTTGTCGGCGGCGTGCGCGCCGAACAGATCGCGCAGGTTCTGCGCCAAATTCTGCAACTGCACCGGCGCGCGCTCGATCCGCACGTGACCGGCGCTCATCTTGGCGTGATCGAGCATGGCATTGACCAGTTCGACCAGATTCTGGGTGCTGGCCCCCAACGCCTTCGCCAGCGGCCGCTGCTCGGCGGAAAGCGCCGTGTGTTGAAGCAATTCGGCTGTACCCGCGATGCCGTTCAAGGGCGTACGGATTTCGTGCGTCAGGTTGGCAAGGAAACGGTCCTTGTCCTGCGCAGCCTCGATCGCCTGGTTGCGGGCGAGGCGCGTCTGCTCCAGCGCGTCTTCGAGCGCCGCGTTGCGCGCGCCCACCTCGAGAATCAGCCGTTCGCGCGCACGCTGCGCGAGGAACGCGAAAAGGGCGGACAAGGTCGCTACCGAAAAAATGGAAAGCACCATTACCAGGTCGGCATTGGGAACCACAACCTCTCCGCGCAAACCGCCGAAGCGGGCGGCAGCCACCACACCTATGATCTCGGCTGCCGTGACCGCGCTGCAGTAGATCGTCAGCCTGCGCATGCCCAGCATCGTCGCCGCAATGATGGGCACCAGGAACCACACGGTTATGCCGTTGTCGATGCGCCCCAGCAGCACCAGTTGATAGCCGAACAGCAGCAACCCGGCGGTAATGGCCAGGTATGCCGAGCCGGTCGGGTCGCGCACGGGAATTGCCGCGATGATCGCGAGTATCGCGGCGACGATGATATGCGGCAGCACGAACTCGGCCGGCCCGCTCAAAGCATAGAGCAAAGAAAAAAGACCGGCGGCCGCGGAGCAGAAAAGCGCGCCCATCCTCAGCGTGCGGCGGGCGACCTCCCCTTCCAGCAATAGTGGCGCCTGCGCATCTGCGAATTCGAATGTTTTTCGCCACATAAGCGAGAGTATAAATGGAGCGAAACGGGTAAAGGCAAGCAAAAAAACCCTGTCTCGGTCTATTTCCTGCGATGGCACTAGAGAAAGCGGAAATTCAGCTCCGGTTTTTTCCCGCTGACGATATCCGCAATCGCCGCTGCAGCACCGCAGGCCATGGTCCAGCCTAGAGTGCCGTGCCCCGTGTTGAGGTACAGATTGGGATAACGCGTGCGGCCGATGCAGGGCACTCCGCCGGGGGTGGCCGGACGCAATCCGGCCCAGAACTGCGCCTCTTGCGGCCGGCCAGCCTTCGGGAAAAGCTCGAAGGTGCGCCTGACGATAGCTTTGCAGCGCAGCTCGTTGATCGCCGTGTCATAGCCGGTCAGCTCGGCGGTGCCCGCCACGCGCAATCGGTTTCCCAGGCGCGACATGACCAGTTTGTACGCGCCGTCGCTAAGGCTGATCTGCGGCGCGACGTCGCCCGGCGCCAGCGGAATCGTGATGGAATAACCCTTGAGCGGATAGACCGGAATCGATATGCCCAGCGGCCGCAACAGCAGGGGACTGTAGCTGCCCAAGGCCACGACGTAGGCGTCGGCCGAGATCAGCTCGCCCCCGTCCAGAATCACCCGGCTAACGCCCGTGGCAGATGCGTCGATGCGCTCCACGCTGCTGCCGTAGCGGAACCGCACGCCGCGCGCCGCGCACAACTGCGCAAGATCCTGCGTGAATTTGCACGCATCGCCGGACTCGTCCTCCGGAGCGAGCACGCCCCCGGCAAGCGACGCAGCGCAAGCGGCTAGCGCGGGCTCCACATCGACACACTCGGCCGCACTCAGCACGCGCAGTTCGATGCCGCGCGGTCGCTCCACATCTGCGGCGGCAACCGCTGCATCGAGGCTGTTCCGGTCTTGATAGATGCGCAGGATGCCGCGTGTCTGCTGCTCGTATTCGATGCCGGTTTCGGCGCGCAGCGCCTGCAGTTGCGCCAGGCTGTAACGGTTGATTACGGCAATCTGCGCCGCATTGGCGCGGGTGCGCGCCGGCAGACACTCGCGCAGGAAGGCGAGCCCCCAGGCCCATTGGTGCGGATCGGCGCGCAGGCGGAACAGCATCGGCGAGTCCTCCCGCCCCAACCATTTGAGCACCTGCTTCGGCGTCGCCGGATTGGCCCAGGGCTCGGCGTGGCTGGCCGAAATCTGCCCGCCGTTGGCGAAGCTGGTTTCCATGGCCGCGGCATCCTGGCGGTCGACGACCGTTACCTCATGACCGGCGCGAGCCAGGTACCAGGCACTCGTCACGCCGACGACGCCGGCGCCCAATACCGCGATTTTCATAATTTATGTGCTTAAACGCGCCGGGCCGCTATGGAGCGGCCCGGTTTTTGCACCACGGTCGGCGCTCAGCGGCCCGACAAACCTTCAGCCGGGATAGGCGACCACATCCTGGCGCTGCTCGCCCAAGCCCTGGATTCCCAGATTCATTACGTCGCCCGGCTTCAGCCATATCGGGTCGGGCTTCTTGCCCATGCCCACGCCGGGCGGGGTGCCGGTGGTGATGATATCGCCCGGCAACAGCGTCATGTACTGGCTGCAATAGGACACCAGCTTGGCGACGCTGAATATCATGGTGCGCGTGTTGCCCTTTTGCATGCGCCGGCCATTTACGTCCAGCCACATGTCCAGGTTCTGCGGATCGCGGATTTCGTCCGTGGTAACCAGCCAGGGACCGATGGGGCCGAAAGTATCGCAACCCTTGCCCTTGTCCCACTGGCTCGACTGCAGCTGGAACCCGCGCTCGGAGACGTCGTTTACCACGCAATATCCGGCGACGTAGTCGATCGCCTTGTCCTCTGAGACGTACTGCGCCTTCTTCCCGATGACCACGCCCAGTTCGCACTCCCAGTCGAGCTTGGTCGAGTGCTTGGGCACGATGACCTTGTCGTTGGGGCCGTTGATGCAGGTGGTCGCCTTCATGAACACGACCGGCTCGGGCGGGAAGGCCATGTTCACTTCCTGCGCATGATCGGCGTAATTCAGGCCGATGGCGACAAACTTGGAAATTCCCACATAGGGCACCCCCAGGCGCGGCTCGCCTTTTACCAGCGGCAGGGTTTCGGCCTTGATTTTGCGCAACTTCGCCAGCCCAGCTGGCGAAATAGTCCCCTGGTCGATCTGCTCCACCACGGCGGAAAGCTCGCGGATATTGCCTTGGGCGTCGATCATGCCCGGCTTCTCGAAGCCATTCTTACCGTAACGACATAGTTTCATGTTTTCTCCGTTTCAAGGGACCCGGACTTTATAGCAGGGTATTTTGGTCAACAATTTTGGGTATTTTACTTAGCAATTGCCAAATTCCCAACTGTTTCCGTCGATTTTTGCGCGTTCGCGCCGATTTTTGACCGCCCGTTAAGCTGCCGCCCGCGATTTAAGCGCCGGGGTTGCAAGGGTTTTTTTGGGTGTTGATGAAAAGGCGTAGCCTTGCCCTAAATCGTCATCCCGCCATCGATCGAAAACGTGGTCCCGGTGGCAAAGCTGGACTCGTCGGAGGCGAGGTAGACGAACAGCGGCACCATATCGTCCACCGTGCCGAGCCGCCCCATGGGCTGGCGCGCGATGAAGTCTTTGCGCGCCTGCACCGGATCGGCCAGCGCATTGATGCGGTCCGCGAGCGAGGGCGTGTCTATGGTGCCCGGGCATACCGCATTGCAGCGTATGCCCTGCTTGACGTAATCGGCCGCAATCGATTTGGTCAGGCCGATCACCGCTGCCTTGGACGTGCCGTAAACGCAACGATTGGGCAGACCGCGCATGCTCGATGCGATCGAGGCCATGTTGATGATCGAGCCGCCCTTTTTTTCCAGCATTCCCGGCAGAAAGGCGCGCGAGACCAGATACATGGAGCGCAGGTTTACGTTCATGCTGAAATCCCAGTCCGCAGGTGCGCAATCGAGGATGTTGCCGTGATGCACGAAACCCGCGCAATTGAGCAGCACGTCTATCGCGCCGACCTCGGCGGCGAGTTTTGCAATCGCCTGCTCGTCGGTAGCATCCAACTGCCGCGTCGTGATGCCGGCGACGCCGGCGAGATCCGCCAACGGCCCGGAGTTGAGATCGGTAGCCCAGACTTTCGCGCCTTCGCCGGCAAAGGCAAGGGCAGCCGCCTTGCCCATGCCCTGCCCCGCCGCAGTGATGAATGTCTTCTTGCCTGCCAGCCTGCCGCTCATTGGCGCCTCTCCCTGGTATTTTGAATCATACGCGCAAAGAATCAAGCGACCGAAAAACGGCCGCCTTGTTGCGACGCAGCAACGATTAGCCGGCGCCTGCCGCCGCATTTTAACCCCATAATTGGTCTGACCACTTGACCAGCGTCCAAATCCGCCGCTATGCTTCCCTCCCCATCGGCGCATCAGAACATAATCAAGATCCATGCCGCTTCAGACCGTCGAGCCACGCCGCCTGTACCGCCAGATCGCCGATCAGATCAGCGTGCTGATCAGCGACGGCGAATACACCGCGGGCTCGCGCCTGCCGCCGGAGCGCGATCTGGCAAAACAGCTCGGCGTTTCCCGGCCGTCGGTGCGCGAGGCCCTGATCGCGCTCGAAGTCGAGGGCGTGCTCGACGTTCGGGTCGGCTCCGGGATCTACGTGACGCACCCGGGCAAGCGGCGCAGGCGCGATGCGCTGCAGGGCGATTCCGGCCCGTTCGAAGTCATCCACGCGCGCTGGCTGATCGAGGCCGAATGCGCGGCGCTTGCGGCCAAAAACGCAAATCCGGCGCAACTCCGCGCGATACGCGCGTCCCACGCCAGCGTAATCAAGAAAAGCAAGCGCGATCACAACCCGCTGGACGCGGACCGGTTGTTCCACGTTACGATTGCGGACGCGAGCGGCAACAGCGCATTGGTGCTGGTGGTCCAGACCCTGTGGGATCAGCGCATGGGGCCGCTGTACCGCAGTCTCGAGCGCAAGCTCGAGTACCCGAAAATGGCGGCCGAAACGGTGCGCGAACATCAGGCGATCGTGAATGCGATCGTACGGCGCGATCCGCGCGCAGCGCGCAGCGCGATGCGGCAGCACATGAACCGGACGCACCATCGATACATCAAGGAATGGAGCGTAAGTAATTAATGGGCTATTTCAGAATTATCGAAATAGCCTCTGACTTAGGGAAGCATGAGGGGATACGCCCCGAAGTTCTCGATCGGCCTCGAGGGGAAGTTCCCCACCTCTTCGGGTGGTCCCGACCTTCGGTCTCCCACCGTAGGGGATATCCCCTCATTTGCAATAGGCTCTGATTATGGCAGCAGTCACCCTCAAAGGCGTATTCAAGTCCTTCGGCTCCACCCGCGTCGTGCACGGCGTGGACATCCGGATCGAGGACGGAGAGTTCTGCGTGCTGGTCGGGCCCTCGGGCTGCGGCAAGTCCACGCTATTGCGCATGATCGCCGGGCTGGAAGAAATCTCCGGCGGCGAGATCGAGATCGGCGGGCGCGTGGTCAACAAGGTGCCACCGAAAGAGCGCGACATCGCGATGGTGTTCCAGAATTACGCGCTCTACCCGCACATGACCGTGTTCGACAACATGGCTTTCTCGATGAAGCTCGCCGGCGAGAGCCGCGAGAAAATGCGCCAGCGCGTCGAGGTGGCGGCGAACATCCTCGGGCTGATAGAGTACCTGGATCGCTACCCGCGCCAGCTCTCCGGCGGGCAGCGCCAGCGCGTGGCCATGGGCCGCGCGATTGTGCGCGACCCGCAGGTGTTCCTGTTCGACGAGCCGCTGTCCAACCTGGACGCGAAACTCAGGGTGCAGATGCGCACGGAGATCAAGGAACTGCACCAGCGGCTCACCACCACGTCCATCTACGTGACGCACGACCAGATCGAAGCCATGACCATGGCCGACAAGATCGTGGTGATGAACGACGGAAAGACCGAACAGATAGGCACGCCGCTGGAACTCTACGACAACCCGGCGAACCTGTTCGTCGCCGGGTTCATCGGCTCGCCGGCAATGAATTTCCTGAATGGCAAGCTGATCAGAAGCGAGGCCGGCATGCAGGTGCAGATGGTCGATGGCTTGATGCTGCCAGCACCGACCTCGGCGGAGCAGGAAGGACGCGAGGTGGTCGTGGGCGTGCGTCCCGAGCATCTATTGGTAAGGTCGGACGGCGTACACGCCGAAGTGGTCGTGGTCGAACCCACCGGCGCCGACACGCAGATCTTCTGCAAGGTCGGCGGCACCGATGTCATCGCGGTAGTGCGCGAGCGCCACCAGTTCAAGCCGGGCGAGGCGATACGTCTGTATCCGGAACTCACTTTCCTGTTTGACCCTGCAAGCGGGAAGAGGCTGTAGCAACAACCAAAGGAGGAACACCCATGAGCAATATCGATCGTCGCAATTTTCTGAAAATGTCCGCCGGCCTCGCCGCCGGCGCCGCCACCGGCGACGCGCTCGCCGCGAGCCATAAAGGTGCCGCGCCCATGGCACGCCTGAAACCCGAGAAAGGCGCCAAGCTGCGCATGCTGCGCTGGAAGCGTTTCGTCGCCGGGGACGAAGAATTGTGGATGGCGAATACCAAGAAATTTACCGAGAAGACCGGTATCGAGGTGCGCGTGGACAGCGAGAACTGGGAAGACGTCCGTCCTAAAGCGGCGGTGGCGGCCAATATCGGCAGCGGCCCCGACATCATCATCAGCACCTACGAGGATGCGCACCAGTATCCGGACAAACTGGTCGACGTGACCGACGTCGCCAACTACCTCGGCGCCAAATACGGCGGCTGGTACGACGCGTCGGTTGCATACGGGACGGCGCACGGCAAGGGCAAGAAATGGATCGCGCTGCCGATGGGCTGCGCCGGCAATGCCATGGTCTACCGCGAAAGCATGGTGAAAGCCGCGGGCTTCAGCTCTTTCCCGAAGGACACCGACGGCTTCCTCAAACTGATGCAGGCGCTGCACGCCAAAGGCACACCGGGCGGCTTTGCGCTGGGCAACGCCACCGGCGACGGCAACGTCTGGTGCCACTGGCTGCTGTGGTCGCATGGCGGCAAGATGGTCGACGAGAAAAACAACGTGGTCATCAACAGCCCCGAAACCATCAAGGCGCTCGAATACGCGAGGGCGCTGTACCAGACCTTCATCCCGGGTACCCTGTCCTGGCTCGACCCGAACAACAACAAGGCCTTCCTCGACAGCCAGATCAGCGTCACCTGCAACGGCATCTCGGTCTATTACGCCGCGAAAAATGCGACTGATCCCAAGGTTAAGGCGCTGGCGGATGACATCCAGCACGCCAACATGCCGATCGGTCCGATCGGCCGGCCGACGGAACTCAACCTGGTGTTCCCGATGATGATCTTCAAGTACTCGAAGTACCCGAACGCGGCCAAGGAGTATCTGCGCTTCATGATGGAAAAAGAGCAGTACATTCCCTGGCAGACGGCTGCCAACGGTTACGTAACGCAGCCGCTCGCGGCCTACGAGTCGAATCCGATGTGGACCGATGATCCGAAGAACACGCCTTATCGCGATGCGATGAAAATCATGATACCGAACGGCTACGCCGGCGAGATGGGCTATGCCTCGGCAGCCTGCATGGCCGACTTCATCGTGGTCAACATGGTGGCGGAAGCAGCCTCTGGATCGAAGTCGCCGAAGGAAGCCGCCGAGCGCGCCGAGAAGCGCGCCCAGCGTTACTACAAAGTCTAATCCTGGGCACGCTGCGCGTGCCGGATTAGATCGCCGGCTTGAAACGGACACCAGCGCAAGCTGGTGCCGTTCAAACCGGCGGCCCACTATCGAAGACTCTATCGAAGACCTTGGCAATGCACCGTCTGCTCGAAAATCGCAACTTCCTCGGCTTCGCCTTCATGCTGCCGGCAGGCGTGCTGCTGCTGCTGTTTCTCACCTATCCGCTGGGACTGGGGACCTGGCTCGGCTTTACCGACGCCAAGGTCGGACGTTCGGGCGAGTGGATCGGGCTGGACAACTACATTTACCTCTGGGGCGACGCGGTGGCGCGGCTGTCGGTGTTCAACACGTTTTTCTACACCGTCGTGGCCAGCGTCATCAAGTTCGCCCTGGGCCTGTGGCTGGCGATTCTGCTGAACCAGAACATCCCGATCAAATCCTTCGTGCGCGCGGCGGTCCTGCTGCCCTTTATCGTGCCCACCGCCTTGTCCGCGATCGCCTTCTGGTGGATTTACGACGCGCAGTTCTCCATCATCAGCTGGACTCTAGTCAAGCTGGGCTGGATCGACACCTACATTGATTTCCTCGGTCAGCCCTGGGCAGCGCGCCTGTCGACCATCGCCGCCAACATCTGGCGCGGCGTGCCTTTTGTCGCCATCTGCCTGCTCGCCGGGCTGCAGACCATCTCGCCCTCGCTGTACGAAGCGGCCTCGATTGACGGCGCCACACCGTCGCAGCAGTTCTGGTACGTGACGCTGCCGCTGTTGACCCCCATCATCGCGGTGGTGATGACGTTCTCGGTACTGTTCACGTTTACCGATTTCCAGCTGATCTACGTGCTTACCCGCGGCGGGCCGCTCAACGCCACGCACCTGATGGCCACGCTGTCGTTCCAGCGCGCTATTTCCGGCGGCGGGCTGGGCGAGGGAGCGGCCTTGGCGACCGCGATGATTCCGTTCCTGCTCGCGGCGATACTGTTCAGTTACTTCGGTCTGCAACGACGTGCCTGGCAGCAGGGTGGGGGCGACAAATGAGCCAGGATACTCAAGACACGCAGGGAATGAACTACCTGGTGTCGCTGCCGCGGCGGGTGGTGATTGTCTACATTCCGCTGCTCATTTTCATTTTCGTGCTGCTGTTTCCGTTCTACTGGATGGGCATCACCGCGTTCAAACCGAACGCCGAGCTGTTGTCGCGCACGGGCAATCCGTTCTGGGTGATCGCGCCGACGCTGGACCACTTCAAACACCTGCTGTTCGAAACCGCCTACCCGCACTGGATGTGGAACACCATCTTGATCTCCACAGTTTCGACCTTCTTTTCGCTGTTCGCGAGCGTGCTCGCCGCCTACTCTATCGAGCGCCTGCGCTTTTCCGGCTCGCGCCAGGTTGGTCTGTCCATATTTCTTGCCTACCTGGTGCCGCCATCTATTCTGTTCATTCCGCTCGCCTACATCGTGTTCCAGCTTGGGCTGTTCGATACGCGCTGGGCGCTGATGCTGACCTATCCGACCTTTCTCATCCCGTTCTGCACTTGGCTGCTGATGGGCTATTTCCGCTCCATTCC
>JACZJU010000319.1 GCA_014860395.1 Burkholderiales bacterium
GAATACCGTCACCTCGTGTCCGAGCAGCGCAAGATAGTATGCGGCGGTCAGGCCGCAGGGCCCGGAACCGATGATCGCCGCTTTCCTGCCGGTCTTCGCCATCGCGGCGGGCAGGGGCGCCTCGGCGCCCAGTTCCGCCGCCGCGCGCTTGAGCATGCGGATAGCCACCGGGTCCTCGTACTGGCCGCGGCCGCATTTGGCTTCGCAGGGATGCACGCAGGCGTAGCCGCAGACCAAGGGGAAGGGTATGCGCTCGCGTATGGTCGCCAACGCCTCGCTGAAGCGGCCCGCGGCGATCTGCCGCAGATAGCGTGGCACGTCTATGCCTGCGGGGCAGGCGGCTTCGCATGGGGCGATCTTGGACTGCGCTTGGATCTTGCTATTCACTGCTACGCTCCAGTTTACTTTGCGCGGGTTCTCAGGCGGCCGCGAGCTCGCTGCCTGCGGCGAGCAATTCGAGATTCAAGTCGAGCGCCGCGCCGCGAAAGCGCTTGCGGATCAGCTTCTCCAGGCTCGCGATGTTCACCACGCCGGTGTACGCGGCAACCGCTGCGAGCGCGAGTATGTTGACGCTGCCCGCGTTGCCGAGGTCGCTCGCCTTGCGGGTGAAATCGCGGCCGATGAAATTGCCGCCTTGCCGGGGCGCGACCAGAGTGCTGTCGTAGAGCATGGGCACGCCGCGCGCGGCCCAGCTCTCGTATTTCTTCGCCGCCTCCTCCGACAGCGCCAGCACGCAATCGGGCGCGCGCACCTGCTGGAAAATGATTTCTTCCTCGTCCACGATCACCTCGGCGAGCGACAGCCCGCCCCGGCTGGCGATGCCGTAAGACTGGGTCTGGACCACGTTCTTGCCTTCGAGCATCGCCGCTTCCGCGAGCATGATGCCGGACAGGATCAGACCCTGGCCGCCGCTGCCGGCAAGGATGATTTCGCTGTGGCTGCGCGCGCGCCTCATCGCACGTTCATCCCTGTCGCGCGCGCGCGTATGGTGTCGTAGCGCGTGTTGAAATCGGGTTCGTCGCGGTCGACCAGGGTGCCGACCGGGAAATGCTGCTTGCGCTCGGCCTGCGGCAACTTGCGATAGTCCTCGATCGGCAGCGCGCGACCGCCCAGCCACCGCAGCATCGCTGCGGTTTCCTTCATGTCGTTGTTGCGGCCGAAGTGGGTCGGACAGGGGCTGACGACCTCGACCAGGGAGAAGCCTCTCTTCTCCAGCGCCTGCTTCATGATCTCCTTCATTTCCCAACCGAGATAGGGCGTGCTGCGCGCAACAAAATTGGCGCCGGCGGTCTCGGCAAGCGCGCAGATGTCGAATTCGCGCTCAGGATTGCCGTGGACGGTAGTGCTGGTGACCGCCCATTCCGGCGTGGTGCCCGAAACCTGTCCACCGGTCATGCCGTAGTTGAGGTTGTTGAGCACGATGGCGGTGAGATCGATGTTGCGCCTTGCGGCGTGGATGAAATGATTGCCGCCGATGGTGACGCTGTCGCCGTCGCCCATGACCACGACGACTTTCAGCTGCGGCTTGAACGCCTTGATTCCGGTGGCGTAGGCGAGCGCGCGGCCATGGGTGGTATGCAGCGCGTTGGTGAGCAGATAGTCGTCGAGCTTGCCGGTGCAGCCGATGCCGGTGACGACGACCGTATCGGTGTTGCGGTAGCCCAACTCCTCGAAGGCGCGCAGCAGGGCGCCCATCATGCCGCCGATGCCACAGCCGGCGCACCACATGTGCGGCAGGACGCCCGGTTTCATGTACTTCATGCCGGTTGCGTGCGTCATGGCTGGTTCCCCTGGGTTTGCGCGCCGGCGGGCCGGAGCATCGCATCCAGGATGTCCTGCGGCGTGATGATGGTGCCGTTGAATTTGTTGACCCTGCGGATATCGGCGCCGGGCCCCAGCGCTTTTAGCACCTCGCCCGCCACCTGGCCGCTATAGTTCATTTCCGGCACCACCACCATGCGGGCGCGTTTGCCCAGCGCGGCGATCTCCCTGTCAGCGAAAGGCCACACCGTCTGGAGTTGCAGCACGCCGGCCTTTATGCCTTGCGCGCGCGCTTCCAGCGCCGCCGTGCGCGCGGCGCGCGTAGTCGCGCCCAGCGTGACGATCAACACGTCCATGTCCTCGGTGTAGTAGGACTGCGTCAGCACGATCTCATCGCGATGCCGCTCGATTTTTTCGTGCAGCTGGCGCACGCGCCAGGCGGCATTGGCGGGGTCGTTGTTGCTGTAGCCGTCGGTGCCGTGCATGGAACTGGTGACGTGAAACACGTATTCGCTGCCGTAGGCCGCGAGCGGCGCGATGCCGTCTTCGTCGGGCTTGAACGGCAGGTAGGAAGCGGGCGGTCCGGCGGGTGCCTTTCGGTCGACCACCTCGATCTCGCCGGGCAGGGGCAGTGCCACGTTTTCGCGCATGTGGCCGACGATTTCGTCGGGCATCAGGACCACGGGCACGCGAAAGCGCTCGGCGAAATTGAAGGCTTGTACGGTCAGCGTAAAGCATTCGCGCACGGTGGCGGGGCAAAGCGCGATCACCGACTGGTCGCCGTGGCGTCCCCAGCGCACCTGCATGATGTCGGACTGCGCCGGCTTGGTGGCCAGGCCGGTGCTGGGTCCCGAGCGCTGCACATCGACCACCACGCAGGGCACTTCGCCCATGACGGCGAGCCCGAGGTTTTCCTGCATCAGCGAGAAGCCCGGACCGCTGGTCGCGGTCAGCGCCTTGGCGCCGGCGAGCGAGGCGCCGACCACGGCGGCGATCGAGGCCATTTCGTCTTCCATCTGGATGTACATGCCGCCGAGTTCAGGCATGCGCTTGGCGCATTCGTCGGCGATTTCAGAGGAGGGGGTGATCGGGTAGCCGGCATAGAAGCGCGCGCCGGCGTAAATCGCGCCTTCGGCTATGGCCTGATTGCCCTGCAATAAGCGCGTTTCCCGTTCCAGCGTTGCTACCGCTTTCATCGTCTTGAGTTTTCCTGCTATCCGAATCGGACCTGGTCTAGGGAGCCGTTGCGGCCAGTGCGGGTTCCTGCTCGCCTAAGCGATATCCCGCGGCGAGGGCATCCAGGTTGAGGTCGAGGAAGCTCTTCGGCGTATCCGCGCGCACGGCCCGCTCCAGCGCCTTGCGCTCGCACATGCCGCTGATCGCGGCCAGCGCGCCAAGCGCGACGATGTTCGCCACACGCTCGCTGCCGAGTTCGATCGCGCTGCGGGTGAGCGGCAGGTGATGGACGCGGTATTTGACGTCGCGGTTGCCCTCGGGCAGTTCCGGGCACAACCGCGTGTCGGCGAGCACCAGCGCATCTGGTTTCAGCAGCGGCCAGGAAGGCTTCACCGCCATGCGGTCCAGGAGCACCAGGCAGTCGAGCGCGGTAGCGAGGGGGAAATCGACTTCGCCCTCGGATACGATCAGGTCGGAATTGCAGTAGCCGCCACGCGAGGTCGGCTCGTAGGTCTGCGACTGGGCGACGCGCTTGCCCGCCGCGGCGAGCGCGTCGGCGAGCATTTTGGCGCACAGGATCAGGCCTTGGCCGCCGGTGCCGCCGATGCGGATTTCGAGTCTGGAGTCGCGCATCAGGCTTTTCCTTGGGCAGTTCCGGCGCTGGATTTCGCCGCCGTATTCGCGCGCTGCGCGGCCGCGGCCTTGCGGTAGGCACTGCCGTACTCGGGACGGTCTGTTCGCGTCAGGACGCCGGTGGGGAGTTCGTTCGAACGGAAGGGCGTGTCCACGCTGTCGCGGTAGGCGCTAGGGCGCAGCTCGCTTTTCTGGCGCAGCACCATCTCGGCCGAGGAGCCGAGCTCGTTCTTGCGCCCGAAGATTTCGGTACAGTCCGACAGCACCTCGACGAAGGCGAAGCCCGGATGCGCGAGCCCCGCCTTGATCAGCTCTTTCAGCTTGGGCACATGGTGCGTCACTTCGCGGCCGACGAAACTCGCGCCCGCTGCAGCGGCGAGGGCGCAGGCGTCGAAGTTCGGTTCGGAGTTGCCCAGCGGCGTGGTCGTCGTGAGCCTCGTCTCGGAAGTGGTCGGCGACACCTGACCGCCGGTCATGCCGTAGACCTCGTTGTTGAGCATCAGGCAGGTGAGCTTCAGGTTGCGCCGGCAGGCGTGGATCAGGTGGTTGCCGCCG
>JACZJU010000320.1 GCA_014860395.1 Burkholderiales bacterium
CAACTGGAAGCCTTTGCCGCACTAGGCCCTTTGCCGCGCGTGCGCGCGCTGCACCTGCCGCCGGGTCGCTACGCTCAGGACAACAGAGGCGAATTCTGCGCCCTGGAACTCGAGGACGGATCGATCGGCCTGTCCTACGTCCTGCTCGACGACACTCTGGAGCGGCTGATCGACGGCGTCGACAGCTTCGGCCTGCCCGGCACCGATGCGCTGGAACTGGCCCGGCGCTATGTCAGTGACACAGGCATCTGGAAGACCTTGGGCTTCGCCGCTGCCAACGCCATCACCCGCCGCCTGTACGACCGCGCAGGATTTCGTCCTGACGATAGTACCGACTCCATCGGACATTTGAATCCGCAGCCGGGCGAGCACATTGGCATGATTGGAAAATTCACGCCGCTGGTGCGTCGGATCACAGCCAGCGGCGCCCGGCTCACCATAGTCGAATTGAAGCCGGAGCTTGTGGGTGAGCATGAGGGCTACCGCGTGACGCTCGACGCCGGGGAACTTTTCGACTGCAGCAAGGTGGTCTCGACCAGCACGCTGCTCTTGAACGATACCGTCGATCGCATGATCGCCTGCTGCCGCAGCGCCAGCTGGTTCGCCATGATCGGGCCGAGCGCCGGCTGCCTGCCCGACGCGCTTTTCGCCAAGGGCGTGACCCTGCTCGGAGGAACCTGGATCAACGACCGCGATGGGTTCACCGCCGCGCTGAGGGCAGGCGCGTCCACGAGCGCTTTCGCCGGCAAGTGCGCCATAAGCGCCGAGGACTATCCCGGATTCGATGCGCTGCTGGCGCGCGCCGCCGGAGCCGGGAGTTGACCGGGATGGAATCGGCTGCCGACCTGGAAGTGCTCGATGCGGCGCTGACGCTGATACATACGCGCCAGCATGCTTCGCCCAAGCGCCTGGGCGAACCCGGTCCGGACCGCGCGCAGATCGACACCATCCTCGGCGCCGCGGGCGCAGCGCCCGATCACAGGCGCCTGACCCCGTGGCGCTTGATCATCATCCCGAAGGAGCGGCGCCATCTGCTGGGCGAGGCTTTCGCTGAGGCGCTCGCCGAGCGCGATCCCGAAGCGACCGAAGTGCAGAAGCAGGAGGCGAGGGAGAAGGCGCTGCGCGGCCCTTTCCTGGCTCTGGCTGTGGCGCGCCTGGATCCGGATCTGGGGGATATTCATCCGCGGGAACGCATGATCTCGGCAGGCTGCGCCATCCAGAACATGCTGCTCGTCGCGCATGCGATGGGGTTCGGCGCCGGCCTGTCCAGCGGCAGGGCGCTCTACTCGCGACAGTTGCGGCAGCTGTTTCGGCTGGCCGAGCACGAGCAGCCGCTATGTTTCATCTGCGTCGGCACGGTGACGAACAGCAAGCCGGCAAAGCCGCGGCCGGCGCTTTCCGACTACACCTCCACGCTGTAGCTGGAATCCAGCAGACGCCGGATTCGACCACCGGGGTTATCGTCCGTCGTGCGGCTCGCCTGTCCATCGATCAGGCACGCGGATTTTTCTCTGTGACAGAGGTCACCGACTTTCATGCGGCATCGCGCTTTAATTCGTCATCGAAGCGCTATCTCCTTCTTCTCGCATTCCGGGATACGCGCGATTGTGCCGGAGGCCGTGATGAAATCGATATTTGCATTGTTCTTCTGTTTTTTCGCTGTCGCGGTTTCAGCGCAAGAGCTCGCGCCCGACGCGCAGGTGAAGAAAATAACCGGCCAGGTTATCGCCATCGCCAAGCAGGACAAGAATATTCGCGCAGGCGATCAGAGCAGGCTCAATGCGCTGATCGATGCCGAAGTGCTGCCGCATTTCGACTTCAGCCGTATGACCGCGCTCGCCGTCGGGCGCAATTGGCGCAAAGCGAGCCCGGAACAGCAGGCTGCCCTGACCAGCGAATTCCGCGCGCTGCTGGTGCGCACGTACTCGAGCGCGCTGTCCAGCTACAGGAACCAGGTGATCGAGTTCAAGCCGCTGCGCGTCGCTGCCGAAGACGATGATGTCACAGTGCGGACCCAGGTCAGGCAGCCGGGCGCCGTGCCGATCAGCATCGACTACAGCATGCAAAAGACCGCCAGCGGCTGGAAGGTATACGACGTGGTTGTCGGCGGCATCAGCCTGGTGACCAACTATCGCGAGACCTTCATCGCCGAGATTCGCAACGGCGGCGTAGACGGTTTGATCAAGACGCTTGCGAGCAAGAACCACTCTCAGGAAGTCGGTGCCGGCGCCCAGCCCGGGTGATCGCCCGATTCGCCAGGGGCACGCTGCATAATCGGGCAGGCGGGTCAGTTCCCGCTTGGCCTGTGGCATACTTAGGGCACAGCGGCAATCCTTCAGGTTTTGACTCCCGGGTGAGCATATGGCGAACGATTTCGGAATTCTTTCCTACGGTGCCTACCTTCCGCGCCGGCGCTTGCAGCGAAAAAGCATAGCCGCAGCCAACAGCTGGTTCGCACCGGGACTGCGCGGGCTGGCCAAGGGCGAGCGCGCGATGGCGAACTGGGACGAGGACGCGGTGACCATGGCGGTGGAGGCTGCGCGCGACTGTGTTTCGGGCATGCCACCTGCCGGGTTGGAGCAGCTCATCCTCGCCTCGACTACGCATCCGTTTGATGACCGGCAGAATGCCGCCATCGTCGCCAATGCGCTGCATCTGGGTTCGGCTCTGCGCGTGCTCGATGTCACCGGCAGCCAGCGTGCCGGCACTTCGGCGCTGATCAGCGCGCTCGCCGGCGGCGGCAAGTCGCTCGTCGCCGCGGCAGAGCACCGCCTGGCCAAGGCGGCGAGCCCGCAGGAAATGCATTACGGCGACGGCGCCGCTGCGCTGCTGGTCGGCAGCGGCAAGCCGATCGCGCGCCTCATCGGATCGCACAGCGAGACCGTGGATTTCGTGCACCAGTTCCGTTCCAGCGAGCGCGCCCACGACTACGCCTGGGAAGAGCGCTGGATCCGCGATGAGGGCTACCTCAAAATCGTGCCGGCGGCGCTCGCCGCGCTGTTCAAGGCGACGGGCATTGCGCCGGCCAAGGTCACGCATTTCTGCCTGCCGTGCACGCTGCCGCGCGTGGTGCCGGGCGTGGCCAAGCGCGCCGGTATCGCCGAGGTCGCGGTGCGCGACAATCTCGCGGCGGTCTGCGGCGACACCGGCGCCGCGCACGCGCTCGTGATGCTGGCGCACGCGCTGGCACAGGCGAAGCCGGGCGATCTGATCGCGGTCGCCGCATTCGGGCAAGGTTGCGACGCACTATTATTCGAGGTCACCGATGCGGTTGCCACACTGCCGCCGCGCGTCGGCGTGGACGGTGCGCTCGCGCGGCGCAAGGAAGAGACCAACTACCTGCGCTTTCTCGCCTTTAACGACCATATCGCGCTCGAGCGCGGCATGCGCGCCGAGGCCGACAAGGGCACGCCGCTGACCACGCTGTATCGCAACCGCGACATGGTGACGGGTCTGGTTGGCGGGCGCTGCCGCAACTGCGGTACGCTGCAGTTTCCGCGCGGACGCTATTGCGTGAATCCGGAATGCAACGCGCTCGACAGCCAGGACGACCAGCCGTTCTCAGAGGCATCGGCGAAGGTGATGTCCTACACCGCCGACGCGCTAACCTACAGCGCCGATCCGCCCGCCTACTACGGCATGGTCGAGTTCGACGCCGGCGGCCGTATGATGGCCGATTTCACCGACGTCGATGAGGGCAAGGTCGAGGTGGGGATGCCGATGCGCATGATGTTCCGCATCAAGGAGCACGACACGGCGCGCGGCTTCGTGCGTTATTTCTGGAAGGCGGCGCCCAGCGTCTGAAGGGCGCAGCCGGCGAGGCGCGCCTGCGCCGGATCTGACAAGGAGATCGACATGGCAACTGGCATTCGCGACAAAGTGGCTATCCTCGGCATGGGTTGCTCGAAATTCGGCGAGCGCTGGGACCGCAATGCAGAAGACCTGATGGTCGAGGCATTCGAGGAGTGCATGCAGGACGCCGGCATAGAACGCAAGCAGATCGAGGCGGCCTGGTTCGGCACCGCGATCGAAGAGCAGCACGTGGGCAAGTCCGGCGTGCCCCTCGCCATGACCCTGCGCCTGCCCTACATTCCGGTGACGCGGGTGGAGAACTACTGCGCCACCGGCACCGAGGCGTTTCGCGGCGCGGTCTACGCGGTTGCCTCCGGCGCCGTGGACATCGCGCTTGCGCTGGGCGTGGAGAAGCTGAAGGACACCGGCTACGGCGGATTGCCGCAGCGCGGCCGCGGCGGGCTGAACAATATGTATTGGGCGAATATTTCGGCGCCAGGATCGTTCGCGCAGCTCGCGGCTGCTTACCGCGCCAAGCACCGCGTCGATCCCAAGGACCTGAAGCGCGCGATGGCGCATATCTCGGTCAAGAGCCACGACAACGGCTCGCTCAACCCGAAGGCGCATCTGAGGAATAAGATCACCGAAGACGACGTGATGAACGCGCCGATGATCGCCGATCCGCTGGGGCTGTACGATTGCTGCGGCGTGTCCGACGGCTCGGCTTGTGCCATCGTGACCACGCCCGACATTGCGCGCGGCCTGGGCAAGAAGGAACTGGTTTCGGTGAAGGCGGTGCAGCTTGCGGTATCGAACGGACAGGAAGTGCAGTTTGGCGAGTGGGACGGCTCCTACTTCGCTACCACGCGGGTGGCGGCCGGGCGCGCCTACAAGGAAGCCGGCATAGCCGATCCGCGCAAGCGCATCTCCATGTTCGACGTGCACGATTGTTTTTCGGTCACGGAGCTCGTGACCATGGAGGACCTGGGCATCTCGCAGGAGGGCAAGGCGATAGGCGATGTGCTCGACGGGTTCTACGATGCGTCGGGGAAGATACCCTGTCAGATCGACGGCGGACTCAAATGCTTCGGCCATCCGATCGGCGCCTCGGGCCTGCGCATGATCTACGAAATGTATCTGCAGCTAACCGGCCGTGCCGGCGAGCGCCAGCGCCCGGATCCGGTGCTGGGCATGACGCACAACCTCGGCGGCTTCCCCAGCCAGAACGTGTCGGCGATCACCATCGTCGGTCGCCACGGCGCCTGAGGGCGCCTTCGCGCCACGCTCGAAGTTGGTGTGCGCGCGCAGTGTAGCGGCTGGCTATTCCAGCCGGCCGGGGTGCATGAAGAACCCTTTTACGGCGACGCGACGGATTGGAATCATGATGCTGCCACGGTTTGGCGGCGAGTTAAAGCCAAACCCTAGCGATGGGCTACCAGAACGTCGCAACGCGCTTGGGCCAACACGTGCTTGGTGACGCTGCCGAGCAATAACTCCTCCGTCATTCCGGGACCGTGTTTGCCGAGTACGATTAGATCAGCACCCTGTTCCTCCTCCTGTTCCAGAATCCGGTGCGCGGCGTCGCCATGAATCACGACGGCGTGCCAGTTTTCTGCAGCGATTAGGCCATCGGCAGCAGTTTGGTGGAGGCGGGCAAGCGCTTCCCGGCGGGCCGTGACGCGATAGCGCTGGACTACTTCGTCCTCCACTCCGGCAAGGCGCAGCGTGCCCTCGAAAGGCACCTCGAATGCATGCATCAGAATGAGTTCAGCCTTCGGGGCGACCATCCGTGCCACACGGATGGCGCCCTGCGACCAAGGCGAGAAATCCACCGGTACCAATACGCTGCGGTAAGCCTCGTGGGGTGGCTGCTTTACCGCCAGAATTGGGCGCAGGCTCTTGCGCAGCAAGCGCTCGGCGGTCGCCCCCAGCAGCCAGTGGCGCATGAAGGCGGCACCACGCGCGCCCAGGATCAGAAGACTCGCATCCAGCAGATCCGCCTGCGCAATGATGCTCTCCAGCACTGCTCCCTCCACCAGATGCTGCCCGGCGCTCACGTCAAACGGTCTACCGACGTCGGTCGCCAGTTGCGCCAGAGCCTCGCGCGCCTGCGAGCG
This sequence comes from Burkholderiales bacterium, assembly GCA_014860395.1. Taxonomy (GTDB): domain Bacteria; phylum Pseudomonadota; class Gammaproteobacteria; order Burkholderiales; family SG8-39; genus 2-12-FULL-64-23. The sequence continues at coordinate 5,910 of JACZJU010000320.1, forward strand.
GATGCGGTCCCGCAACCCATTTCCGTCGTTGTCGAACAATCGCCGCAGTTCATCCAGCGCGCCGCTTTCCACTACGTGCAATAGTTCGAGCCGCGCTCCCGCCTGTCGGGCCAACATGGCCGCCCTCAGAGCGGCATGGCGTGACGGCGCGGAAAGGTCGGTGGCGGCCAGCAGAGTATGCAGTTGGCTCATGCAGTGTCCTCCTTGGGATTGAGCGCGTCGATGATCATCTCGGCGGCGTGATCGGCGGCATCGTGGAAGGGATTGATGACCCGGGTCACGCCGGCTGCGCGCAGGGCCTGCGCGTGCGTTTCGTCGCGCACCACGCCGGCGATGTGGCCGGTCAATCCGGCCTGCTTCAGCCCGTGCAGCAGGGCCCGGTTTGCGTCCCAGGTCGCCAGAGTGGTTACGATCCAGTCCGCAAATTCCAGCGGCAGCGTTTCCAGAAACGGCGCGTCCTCGGCATCGCCGAAGCGCACGGAAAAGCCGCCATGGCGCAGCCGCCGCACGGTTTCCGGATCGAAGTCCACGCCCATGGCAGCTACCCGGTCTTGCTTGAGCCGGTCAAGCAGACGCTCGCCGTAGCGTCCGAGGCCGAAAATGATGACTCGCGGCCGCGCCTGCGCTGGCGGCTGGCGCTCGACCGCCAATTCCCGGTGCGGGTGACGACGTTCGAACCAGCCGAGCCAGGGACTCAGATGTTCATACAGCGCTTGGGAATAGAGAATCATGTAGGTGGAAAGCGCTATGGTGACCAGCCCGACCAGGGTCGTAAGCCCCAGTGCATCGTTGCCCACGTGCCCGAGCGAAATGCCCATGGCGACAAAAATGATGGAAAACTCGCTGATTTGCGCCACCGTCAGTCCGGCCATGAACCCCGTGCGCTTGCGATAGCCCATATAGCCCATGATGGCCATGACGATAAGCGGGTTGCCGATCAGCACGAACAGCGACAATGCGACTGCCGGCCACAACTCGCCGCTCAGGCCGGCGAAATCCAGTTTGGCGCCCAGGTCGATGAAGAAAAACAGCAGCAGGAAATCACGGATACTGGTGAGCCGCGCGCCGATGGCATCGCGAAAATGGGTCGAGGCGAGCGAGAAGCCTGCCAAAAATGCCCCAGCCTCCTTGGAAAAACCGGCCCACTCGCCCAGTGCGGCCAGCGCCGTGCCCCAGGCGATGGCAAAAATGAGCAGGAGTTCCTGCGAGCGCGCCATCAGACGCGTCAGCGGCGGCAACAGGTAACGCATCAGCGCATACAGAAGCAGCGCAGCAGTCAGCACGCGCAGGCCGATGGAAGCGACGACCGCAGTCCACGCCGCATCTGCCTCGCCCCCGGCGCGCAGCGCACTCATCGCCATCATCGCCAGCACCACGGCGATGTCCTGCACGATCAGAAAGCCGACCGCGATGCGCCCGTGCAGCGAATCCAGCTCTCTCTTGTCGGAGAGCAGCTTGATGATAATGATGGTGCTGGAGAAGGTGAGCGCCACCGCCACATAGAGCGCCGTGAGCCAGTCGCTGCCCATGGCCAGAATCAGCACGAAGCCGATGGCGATGGTGAAGGCCAGTTGACCCAGTCCGGTGGCGAGCGCCACCGGGCCGATGTGGCGCACGTGCTGAAAATCGAGTTTGAGTCCCACCAGAAACAAGAGCACGGCCACGCCGATCTGCGCCAGCAGGTCGATCTGATCGTGTGACTTCACCAGTTCCAGGCCGGCCGGACCCATGGCGATCCCCGCCACGATGTAGGCGATCAGCACGGGCTGGCGCAGTCGCACCGCCACGGCGCCAACGGCGGCGGCGATGAGAAGCAGCAGGGCGAGCTCGGCAAACGGTTCGTGCATGGTCAGATGGCCTTCTCAGCTAGGCTTCGGGTCGCGGCTCGGCGGGTAGCCGGGCCGGCGCCGGCGAGGCGCGCCATCGTTTCGTGATATGACGCCGGTCCGCGCGGGAAACACATATCGCTTCGCATCAGCGCCCAGCTTCGCCGGGTCCGGCGGCGTGCGTTTGTTAGGTTCTCTTTGTGATTAACCAGTACGTTATCCCCAGAGAAAAAACAACAGTAGCAGTGCCATAAATAAATGGTGGCGTTATTGTCTCAAAATCAAAAATAATTACTTTTCGAGCAATAGCCATGAGCGCGGTAGCGATAACAAGCCGAACAGGTATCACGTTAGTGCTCAGATACATGCTTATATTGATGAATATTTCAATCGCTATAAGGACTGCCAAAAACGCACCAAATGTTGCAAGAATGTCATTGATTTGTAATAGCAGGAACGGTGGTTCTGTGAGCCGTTGATATAAAACATAGACAACGTCGCCTATTCCCCAGACGATAACCAGTACCATAAGTACGGCGAGAACTTTTACCGCTATTCTTATGATTCGGTGAAGAAATCGGACGGTTGGATCTTCATGCTCCAAGTGAAGGTCGTGGCCTGGTTCGTGTTCATGTATTGAAGGCTCGTATTTTTCCATAACAGTCTCGTTAACTATTGAATCTAACTACGGTCTGTACTCAACAAATCGACATGAACGCCGCGCTCATTTACATGCTCCGGACCTGCAGCCGCCGCAGGAGCGCTTTTTCCGCTTCGACGGCGAGGAACTTGCCCAGTCCCAGAGCGATAATGATCAGCCAGGAGGTGGCGTCCAGCGCTGCGCTGTGGAACAACTGCTGCATCGGAGGCGCGTAGGTGAACACGAGCTGGAAGCCGATCAGCAGCACGGTCATCCAGAAAGCCACCGGGTTGGTAGTGAAGATGTCCCGGCTGAACGCCGAAGCGGTGAAGTGGCGTACGTTGAACAGATACACCAGTTCGCCTACGACCAGCATGTTCACCGCCGCCGTGCGCGCCAGCTCGAGGCTGCTGCCGCGGGCGAGTTCCCATTCGAACACGGCGAAGGTCACTGCGATCATCAGCACGGTTACGTATGCGATTCGCGCCGCCAGTATCCTGGTGATCAAGGGTTCCGAGGGCCGGCGCGGCGGTCGGCGCATGACCCCAGGCTCGGCCGGCTCGAACGCCAGCGCCAGCGCCAGCGTCACCGCGGTCACTGTGTTCACCCACAGTATCTGGCCGGCAGTGACCGGCAGCGCCAACCCGGCAAAAACGGCGATCAGAATGACCCCGGCCTCGCCGCCGCTGGTGGGCAGCATGAACAGCAGCGACTTCTTGATGTTGTCGAATACCACGCGGCCCTCGCGCACGGCGCGGGCGATGGTTGCGAAATTGTCATCGGTGAGCACCAGATCGGCGGCCTCGCGCGCCGCATCGGTCCCTTTGTGCCCCATGGCGACGCCGATGTCGGCGGCCTTGAGCGCAGGGGCATCGTTTACGCCGTCGCCGGTCATGGCGACCAGTTCGCCCTGGGCCTGCAGTGCGGCCACCAGGCGCAGCTTGTGTTCGGGGCTTGCGCGGGCGAACACGTCGGTATCGCCGGCGCGGCGCCTGAGCGCAGCATCGTCCAGCGCCTCCACCATCTGGCCGGTGAGCGAGTGATCCGCGTTCAGGCCCAATTGCCGGCCGATGGCCGCCGCAGTGATGGCATGGTCTCCGGTGATCATTTTGACGCGTAGCCCGGCATGCTGGCACTCGGCCACCGCCGCGATGGCTTCCTCACGCGGCGGATCGATGAGTCCGGTCAGGCCCAGCAGGGTGAAGCGCGGCTTGATGTCATCCAGCGACAATGCCGTCGTGCCGGCTGGCATTTCGCAGTGCGCCAATGCCAGCACGCGCTGCCCTGCGGCGGCGGCTTGTTCCATGCGCGCTTCCCAGTCGGCGCGGTCCAGCGCCCGGCCACTTGCATCGCGCACACATAGGCCGAGTACGCACTCCGGCGCGCCCTTGAGCAGGACGAAGGCGTGACGCTGGTGATCGTGATGCAACGTCGCCATATAGGAGCGCTCGGACTCGAACGGAATTTCGTCGACGCGCGGCGTCGCCGCGGCTGCGTCGGCGGGATTGAGCCCGGTTTTGCGCGCCAGCGTGAGCAAGGCCCCTTCAGTGGGGTCGCCCACCAATTCCCAGTCCGTCGCCGCAGCGCCGGTCGCTGTTTCATGTTTGAGGCGGGCGTCGTTGCACAGCAGGGCACACCGGGCGAGGGCCTGCAACGCTTCGTCGCGCGCCGCGTCAACGACGGCCCCGTCGCACAGGAAGCCGCCCTCGGGCGCGTAGCCGGCGCCGCTTACCTGCAGGGTGCGGCCGGGCAGCATGACCTGCACCGCGGTCATTTCGTTCTTGGTGAGGGTGCCGGTCTTGTCCGAACAGATTACCGTGACCGAGCCCAGCGTTTCGACCGCGGGCAGCCGCCGCACGATGGCGTGGTTATGGGCCATGACCCGGGTGCCAAGGGCCAGCACGATGGTGACCACCGCCGGCAATCCCTCCGGGATCGCTGCCACCGCGAGTCCCACCACCGCGAGAAAGATTTCCAGCATCGGCATCTCGCGCAGGTAGTGCCCGTACAGAAACGTGATCAGGCTTACCGCCAGAATGAACGCGGTGATCTGGCGCGCGAACTGATCCAGACGGCGCGTGAGCTGCGTGGTCAAGGTCTGCACTTCGCCGACCAGCGTGCTGATGCGACCGATCTCGGTGGCTTGTCCGGTGCCGATCACCAGCCCGCGCGCCTGGCCGAAGCTGACCACCGTGCCGGAATAGGCCATGCAGCTGCGGTCGCCGATGGGCGCAGCGCCCGCCACTGGTTCCGTACCCTTGTCCACGGGGACCGACTCGCCGGTGAGCGCGGCCTCGTTCACGCGCAGGTTCTTCACCCGCAGCAAGCGCAGGTCGGCAGGCACTTTGGCGCCGGCTTCCAGCAGCACTATATCCCCCGGCACCAGCAGGGCGGCGTCGACCTCGTGCCGCTCGCCCTCGCGCAGCACCGTGGCGCGTCTGGCGAGCATGGCGCGCACCGCTTCCAGCGCCTTCTCCGCCTTGCCTTCCTGCACGAATCCGATCAGCGCATTGATGAGCACCACGCCGCCGATTACGCCCGCATCGACGTAGTCGTTCAGCGCAAACGTGACGGCGCCTGCAACCAGCAGCACATAGATCAGCGGATTATGGAACTGCAGCGCGAAGCGCAGCCAGAGCCCGCGCCGCTTTGGCGCCGGCAGGCTGTTACGACCGTATTGCTCTAGACGCCGGGCGGTCTCATCGCGGCTCAGGCCATTGCTGGCGGAAACCGACAGGGCGTCTAATGCCTCAGCCGCGGCCAGGGTGTGCCAGGCGGTCGATTGACTGAGTGCCGGGGTGTGTATTGGCCTCACGCATACTCCTCTTGACCGGTCGATCTCACGGCGCACCCGCCGTGCGCGCCGCCAAGGCCGGCGACTGACGTAAACACCAGCCCGCTGTCCGCTGCGCCGCCGGGCATGAAGGTCGATCGCCGCGTTGATTGCGCGCCTTTATTTGAGGCGGCTGAAAAAAGGCTACAGGTTCGCTGGGGCGATTGTTTGATCAAAATCAAACCCGACTCGCGCCTTGCGCAAGCATGAAAATGCGGTTCGTCTGAGATTCAAACTCGGCCGGTTTATGTATGGAAGCTGTTCCTGCATCAATTGCGCAGCCCGCCGGCGTTCAGGTTCATCGCGCCGATCCTTCGGTTTATTCGATCAATTATCTTACGTAATTCGAATTTACACGCGGTTACGCGGCCTTCATACTCCGCTCTGACGTTACGTCGACCGTCGCGGAGGGATTGAGCGCGCGCATCGACATTCAATGCGTAAATTTCGCGCTCACCGCTTCGCTGGGCGATGGCTTTTGTGGATCCGACTGAGGGAGCCTGAAGATGAAACGCGTCGCGCTTTTTCTCGCCACCAATATCGCCGTCCTGCGGGTGCTCTCGCTCAGCATGGGCCTGTTGGGCGTAGAGCCTTACCTGAATGAGCGGGGACTCAATTTAAACGGCCTGCTGATTTTCGCCGCTATCTTCGGCTTCGGCGGCTCGTTTATTTCGCTGGCGATCTCCAAGTGGTCGGCAAAGAAGCTGATGGCCGCCAAGGCGATCGCCGCGCTGGAGAAACTCAGTCTGGTCTCCGGCCAGCCGCCGCTTCCGGACAAGATCGCCGCCTTCGGCGTCGCCGGCGCCCAGGGGCTGGGCATCAAGCGCCTGTTCATGACCCACCCGCCGCTGGCGGAGCGCATCGCCGCGCTGCGCCATGCGCGATAGCGGCAGGCCGCGATGCGCCTGCACATGCTGAACGGGGTCGCACGCCTGTCCATTGTTGTGCTCGCCTTGTTCGCGGGCTTCGCGGCGTCCGCATCAGCTTACGCGCAGGAAAATCGCGCGCTGGTCTACGTCGTGCCGATCGAAGGCATGATCGACCTCGGTCTGGCGCCCTTCGTCGAGCGCGTCATTGCCGAAGCGACGCAGGCGGGCGCGGCGGCCGTCGTTGTCGAAATCAACACCTTCGGCGGACGCGTCGATGCTGCGGTGCAGATCCGCGACGCGCTGCTGAATTCCAGGGTGCGCACGGTCGCCTATGTCAACAAGCGCGCCATCTCGGCCGGGGCGCTGATCGGGCTCGCCGCCGAGAAACTGGTCATGGCCGGTGGCGGAACCATAGGCGCGGCAACCCCGGTGCAAATGGGTCAGCCCGGCGAGGCGGCGCTGCCGGTGTCGGAGAAAACGGTTTCCTACGTCAGAACGGAATTCCGCGCCACTGCCGAGAGCCGCAAGCGCCCGCCGCGGCTGGCCGAGGCGATGGTGGACGCGGACGTGGCGATAGAAGGCGTGATCGAAAAAGGCAAGCTGCTTACGCTGACAACCGAGGAAGCGCTCAAGCACAAGCTCATCGATTTTCGCGCCGACACCATGGATAGTGCGCTGCAGCAGCTGGGACTGGAAGGGGCGGAGTTAAGGCGGACGTCGCTCAACTGGGCGGAGCACTTGATCCGCTGGCTGACGAATCCGGTGGTCAGTTCCCTGCTCATCAGCATCGGCATGATCGGCATCTTCGTGGAACTGCGCACGCCCGGCTTCGGCTTTCCGGGCGGCATAGGTATCGCCAGTCTCGCGCTGTTCTTCTGGGGCCACTGGCTGGTGCAATTGGTCGGCTGGGAAGAACTGCTGCTCGCGCTGGGCGGCGTCATGCTGCTGGCGCTGGAGGTCCTGGTTATTCCGGGATTCGGCGTTGCCGGGATACTAGGGATCGTCGCAATTCTCGCTGGTTTGGTGCTGAGCCTGGTCGGGGCGGGGGACACCTCGGACATGGTGGTCAGGGCCGCTGGGCGGGTGGTTTTTTCCCTGTTGCTTGCATTGACCGCCAGCCTGGTGCTGCTGCGCTTTCTGCCGCACCTGCCTTTCGGGCGGCGGCTGATCCTGCAAGCCGACCTCGGCGCGGGTCACGCGCACGGCTCGGCGCCGGATAGCGATCTGCGCTGGCTGGGAAAAAAAGGACAGGCATCGTCGCCGCTGCGGCCGGCAGGTATCGCCGAAATCGAAGGCGAGCGCGTGGACGTCGTGTCCGAGGGGGATTTGATCGAGCCCGGCCAGGCCGTCGAAGTGACGCGCGTGGAAGGCAACCGAATCGTCGTGCGGCGAGTACCGCACATCACAACGGAAGGGAATGACAAATGACTGGAATTGAAACTGGCGTCACCGGCGGCTTCGGCTTGCTGATATTGGTAATCGCGGGCCTGGCTTTTATTTTGTACCTGGTCCCGATCCCGCTCTGGATCGCGGCCTGGGCTTCCGGTGCTTACGTCGGATTATTCACCCTGATCGGCATGCGCCTGCGCCGCGTTCCGCCCACCACCATCATTACGGCGCGGATCAGCGCGGCGAAAGCCGGCCTCGACATTTCCATCAACGACCTGGAAGCCCACTTTCTCGCAGGCGGCAATGTCGCCAGAGTCGTCAATGCCATGATCTCGGCCGACAAGGCCAACATCGCCTTGCCGTTCAAGCGCGCCGCGGCCATCGATCTCGCCGGACGCAACGTGCTCGAAGCGGTGCAGATGTCGGTCCTGCCCAAGGTCATCGAGACGCCGAAAATCGCGGCCGTCGCCAAGGACGGCATCCAGCTGATTGCCGTTTGCCGCGTCACCGTGCGTACCAACATCGACCGGCTGGTAGGGGGCGCCGGCGAAGAGACCATCATCGCGCGCGTCGGAGAAGGGATGGTGAGCACCATCGGTTCCGCAGCGAGCCACAAGAACGTGCTCGAGAATCCGGACCACATTTCCAAGCACATCCTGTCCAAAGGACTGGACGCGGGAACCGCTTACGAGATTCTGTCCATCGATATCGCTGACGTGGACGTGGGCGCGAATATCGGCGCCAAATTGCAGATCGACCAGGCCAACGCCGACAAGCAGATTGCGCAGGCCAAGGCGGAAGAGCGCCGCGCGATGGCCGTCGCCCAGGAGCAGGAGATGCGCGCGCGGGTGGTGGAGGCCGAGGCCGAAGTGCCGCGCGCCATGGCCGAGGCCTTCCGGCAGGGCAATATGGGCATCATGGACTATTACCGCATGAAGAATCTGCAAGCCGATACCGCGATGCGCGACGAGATCGCCGGCACCGGAGAGGCCGGTTCCACGACCCCAAGGGCTTAAGGCGGACAGCATGAAGAACCTACCCCCGGAGTTGATGTACGGCCTGATTTTTGCCGCCATATTGCTGTATCAATTCCTGATGAAGCGCATGGCACCGCAGCAACCGCAGGAATCTGCGCTGGATGAGCCGCAATTGGAAATGCCGGAGGAGTTGGAGGAAATCCCCGTCTCTTCTCCGGCACCCAAGCTGGCCGTCGACCTTTTCGGACGCACCGAGGCGCCGCGCGCGACCTTGCGC
>JACZJU010000321.1 GCA_014860395.1 Burkholderiales bacterium
GATCTGTCGCGCCGTGGTGAATTTCGGCGGCATGAAACTGGCCTGGATCGGCATGGTGGACCAGGCGAGCAAGCGCGTGGTGCCGGTTGCCTCCTACGGCGATGTTACCGGTTATCTGAAGACCATCGAGGTTTCGGTGGACCCAGGCACGCCCGACGGGCGCGGTCCCGCCGGCAAAGCAATTCGCGAAAACCGGGCAAGTTGGTGCCAGGATTTTTTGCATGACCCGACAACCGAACATTGGCACGCGCGTGCCCGGCGCGCGGGCTGGCAGGGTGCGGCCGCTTTGCCGCTTTGCCGAAACGGCATCCCCATCGGCGCACTGTCGATTTATACCTCTGAGCTGGAAGCGTTCGACGAGGCAACGCGCGCCCTGGTGGGCGAGATGGCGGCCAATATCAGCTTTGCGCTGGACAATTTCACTCGCGAAGCCGAGCGCCGGCTGGCCGAGGAATCGTTGAAGGAAAGCGAGAACCGGCTGTCGGCGATCTTTCAGGCGAGCCCGATAGGCGTCAGCGTCACCAGAGTCGCGGACGGCAAGGTGCTCGATGCCAACGATGCGGCGTTGCGCATGTATGGCCATACGCACGAAGCGATCGGGCGCACGACGGCCGAGTTGGGCGTCTATGCCGACGCGGCGCAGCGCGATGTCCTACTCGCGCGGCTGCGCGAGCAGGGGCAGGTGGAGGGGTTCGAGATCGATTTTCGCAACAGCAGCGGCGCCATCGGCAAGCTGGAGCTCACCGGACGGGTAATCGAGTTGCAGGGCGAGCAGTGCCTGATATCGATGATGCTGGACGTGACCGAGCGCAAGCGTTTGGAGGACGTGCATCTGCAGGCGCAGAAGCTGGAATCGCTGGGTACGCTGGCCGGGGGGATAGCGCACGACTTCAACAACATTCTGGCGGCGATCCGGGGAAATGTAGATCTGGCGGTCCAGGAGGTCGGGCCGGACCACGTGGCGGCGGCGAGCCTGGAAGAGATTCGCAAGGCGAGCGCGCGCGCGGGCGAACTGGTACGGCGGATCCTGGCTTTCGGGCGTCCCGCCGAAGCGCAACAGGAGGTGGTGGATCTGGCCGCGGTGGTGGGCGAGGTGCTCAAGCTCCTGCGCTCGACATTGCCGGCGGGCATTGCATTTAGGACGGAATTTGCCGAGGATACGCCCCGGGTGCTTGCCGATGCGGGGCAGATTCACGAGGCGATAGTCAACCTCACCACGAACGCGGCCCACGCGATCGGAGCGCGCGCGGGCTCCATCGAATACCGGCTGGAGCCGGTCAGGGTGGGGAAGAAGCTTGCGCGCAGCATCGCCGGCATCAAGGAAGGGCGCTACGCATGCCTGACGGTGACCGACAGCGGCAGCGGCATGCATGCCGACACGCTGGCGCGCATTTTCGATGCGTTCTACACTACCAAACCGGTGGGCGAGGGCACGGGACTGGGGCTGTCGATGGTGCACGGGACCATGCGCAGCCATGGCGGCGCGGTGGCGGTGGAAAGCACCCCGGGCAAGGGCTCGAGCTTTGCATTGTATTTCCCCGTGGTGCGCAAGAAGCCGCAAAAGAAAGAGCAGAGCGAGCCGGCGCGGGATCTCTTCTACGTCGGGCAGCGGGTGTTGTACGTGGATGACGAGGAGGCGCTGGTATTCCTTGCCAGCCGGGTGCTCACGCACTTGGGGCACCAGATCAGCGGTTTCACTGACCCCGAGCAGGCGCTGGAAACCTTCCGCGCGCAGCCGCAGGACTTCGACGTGGTGGTGACGGACCTGTCGATGCCGCACATATCGGGCTTTGAACTTGCTCGCGAAGTACTGGCCGTGCGCCCGGATATACCCGTGTTGATGACCACCGGCTACATAGGTGCAGAGGACGAGGACAAAGCGCGCGCAGCGGGTATAAGGGAAGTGATCCTGAAGCCTGTCACCATGGATGAGCTGGGCGAGGTGCTCGACCGGCTGATCCGCACCCTGCCTTGCGCGTAGACCGGCCGTCCCGGAATCGGGGGGGCGGGGTCCGTCATGTGTTGTAAAACATTGTTAAACGGGCTTCAACAGCTTGTGATCGGGGTGTACAGTGAATCGGCAAGCGCATGATGATTGCTCAATGCAACCCGCCGCTGCGGCCGGGTTTGGTCCCCTTCGGAAATATGGCTGGGAAGATACTTTATATGGGGAAGAAAAAGCGGATTCTTTACATCGAGGACGAGCCCGACCTCCAATGGCTGGTAAAGCACATCTTGGAGTCGGCTGGCGACTTCGACGTGCTGGTGTGCGGCTCAGGCGCCGAAGGCTTGCAACGTGTTGCGGAGTACGCTCCGAACTTGGTCCTGCTCGACGTGATGATGCCCGGTATGGATGGTTTCAGCGTTTTGCGCGCATTGCGCGCGCGGCCCGAATGTGCCGCGCTTCCGGTGGTTTTCCTGACGGCCAGGACGCAGGAGGGCGATGAATACCTGCGCTCGAGTGCGCTCGGGGTTATCGCCAAGCCGTTCGAGCCGGGCGGCTTGGTAGAGCGGGTGCGCGCCTATGTCGGGGAAGCCGTAGCGGCCTAGCAGGGTGTTGGCGTAGGGACCGGTCCTGTCCCGCGAGCCGGATCCCGACGTTTTAGGCACGGGAGTCACGAGGATCCGGAGTCGGGCGCGAAACGCTGCCACAGGGCGCGGACCTGCGCTACCAGCGCATCAGGCTCGACCGGCTTGATGATCACGCCCAGCGCACCGCGGCGCAGCACGTTCTGCCGTACGTCATCCTGCGTGTTTGCGGTGAAAAAGACTATGGGCGTAGCGGCAATCCCGGGCAGTTTGCGCAATGCCTCCATGGTGGCAAGTCCGTCCATGGCCGGCATCATCATGTCCAGCAATATCAGGTCCGGCGCATACGCAGCGGCCGAGTGCAGGGCTTCGATGCCGCTGTCACAGGCGCGCACGTCATAGTCGCCGCCGACCTCAAGGCTGAGGCGGGTAACCAGCCTGATATCGGGGTCATCTTCTACCAGCATGATTTTCTTCAGCGCGCGGTTCATGTTTGCATCGCGCCGTGCTCGCGCTCGTCCTGCTGCGGCTCCGTCGCTCTGGCGGGCAGATCGAAGTAGAAGGTCGTCCCCGCGCCGGGCGTGGTTACGAAGTCGATTTTCCCGCCGAGTTTGTCGACGATCATCCTGCAAATCGCCAGGCCCAGACCCGTGCCGCCTCTGCTGCGCGAGTTGGAGCCGTCGGCCTGGGCAAACCGGTCGAAGACGCGCGGCTTGAATTCGTCCGGAATCCCGGTACCGATGTCGGCGACGCTGACGCGAAAGCTGTCGCCGACGCGCTCCAGGTACACTTCGACGCTGGCCCCGCGCGGGGAGAATTTGGCGGCGTTGGACAGCAGATTGGCCATTACCTGCATCAGCCGGTCAAAGTCGGCGCTTACCCAAGCAGGCCCAAGGCGCTCCGACAGCACCAGGCTGACGCCGTACTGATCGGCATAGCCTTGGTTCGCCTGGATGGCGGTGACGAGCAAGGCTTCGAGTTCCACCGGTTCGAGCTGGATCTGCAGCGTGTTGGAATCGAGTTTTTCGACATCGAGGATATCGTTGATCAGGCGCACCAGACGCTGCGAATTGTCCCTGGCGACGTTGATCAGGGACTGAATATCCTCGCGCAAGTCCGTCATTCTGGCGAGCAGGCCGAGTGAGCCGACGATGGACGAAAGCGGGGTGCGCAGCTCGTGGCTGACCAGCGAGACGAATTCATTCTTCATGCGCTCGATTTCTTTGCGCGCGGAGATGTCGGCATTGGTTCCCGTCATGCGCAGGGCCCGGCCGGCGGCGTCCCGGCTGACCACCCGGCCATGGGTCAATATCCATTTCCACTTGCCCGCGCGCGTTCTGACGCGATGCTCGCAGTGGTACTCGGGGCTTGCTCCCTTCAGGGCATCCAGGAGCAGACTGCGTACGCGCTCGAGATCGTCCGGGTGGACGATCTCGAGCACCGAGGCGTAATCGGTATTCGTCACCCGCGGCGCGCCTCCAAGCATTTCGGCCCAGCCCTCGCTCAGGTAGATCTTGCCGTCGGCGATGGCGGCATCCCAGATCGCAAGCCTGGATCCCTGCAGCGCCAGGTCGAGGCGTTCGTTGGCGCGGATTATTTCTTCGTGCTGGCGCACGCGCGCGCTGATATCGGCATGCGTGCCGATCATGCGCAGCGGCTTGCCTTCGGCGTCGCGGCTCACCACCACGCCGCGGGAGAGTATCCATTTCCAGCCGCCGTCCTTGCACTGTATGCGGTATTCGGTGCAGTAGGCCGGGCTGTTGCCGTCCAGATATGACTGCAGTTCCGCCATGACGCGCGCCCTGTCCTGCGGATGGATCCGCTTTTTCCAATCATCGCGCCGATTCTCCAGTTCGCCGTCGGCAAAACCCAGCATCTCCAGGTGGCGTTTCGAATACCGGACGTCGTCGGTCCGCAGGTTGCGGTCCCAGACGCCGTCGCCGGCGCCCTCCAACGCGAACTTCCAGCGCTCCTCGCTCGCACGCAGCGCCTCCTCGGCAGTTTTGCGCTCGGTTATGTCGATGATCATCGCAAAAAATCCGACGGTGCATCCCGCGCTGTCGAAGTCCGGAATGAAGCTGCCGGCAAGATAGTGCTCGCGCCCGTCTATCCCCCGCCGCGCGCGTTCGTAGTCGACGCGCTTTCCCTGCAGCACCAGCTCGATTTCAGGCAGGAGCGACGCATAGGCGGCGCTGCCGAGGACTTCGGCAAGATGGTGGTTATCCAGACGCTCTGCGGGCAAATCCAGCCACTTCTCGATGGCGTGGTTGTGGAAGCGCATGCGCTGTGCGCTGTCCACATAGCCGATCATGACCGGAACTGAGTCAGTGACCAGCCGATACTGCTTTTCCTGTTCGCGCAGGTGCGCTTCGGTCAGGCGCCGTTCCTCGCGCTGTCGATTGATCACGGCGGCGGCAAACAGCGCCAAGCCTATCGTCAACAGCCCACTCCAGATCGTCAGCTGGCCCAGTTGCCGGGTGCGCTCGGCGACTAGGTTGCGGCGCGCGTCGTCCAGGTTGTACTCCCGCTGCCGCATCGCCTCCACCAACCGGTCGACCTTACCCTCGCCGCCGCGATAGGCGTCGCTGGAGATGAAGGCCACGGCGGCGGCCGCGCCCTGCTGCTCGCGCAACATCCTGACCTGCCGTTGCAGCTCAGACATCGCTTTCACCTCGGCGCCCAGCGCCGCGGCGCGCCGCTCCTGCTCTGCATCGTCGGCGACCAGCCGGGCAAGCTGCGCGGCGTAAATCCGGCATTTGGCCTCGGTCTCGCGCAGCCGCGGCAGGCTGCGCTCGGAGGGGCCGATGATGTAGCTCAGGGTGGCGGACTCCGCCGCCTCCCTGATGCTGACCAGTTCCTCCAGCTTGCCGAAGACGCGCTGTCTCTTCGCCTCGGCATTGGCCTGCTCGACCTGCTCCGTTACGCTCAGCCGATACGCGCCACCTAGGGTGACCAGCATGGCGATGGTGGTCGCGAGTACGAGGTAGATGCCGATTCTGAATGAAGATTTCATGACCGCAGAAGCATGTTACTTTTCGCCGGCAGCGTCAAATAGAGGCGGCCGAAGTGGGCGCCGCGGCTGTCTGCTAAAATGGGCTCAGGAGGCGTATGTCGGACAAGCTCATAATCGCCGTGGATGCGCAGATTGCTGCGCTGGTGCCGCGTTTTCTCGCCAATCGGGCCGCCGATGTCGGCAAAATCCGCGCAGCGCTGGCGCGCGCCGATTTCGAAGCCGTACGTGTCGCCGCCCACGGGATGAAGGGGGCAGGCGGCGGCTACGGTTTTCCCGAGATATCCCGGCTTGGCGCCGAGATGGAGGAGGGCGCGCGGCAGTGCGATGCGGCAGCGGTAGACGCGCTCGTGGCGAGCCTGGAATCGTATCTGGCGCGCATCGAAGTCAAGTCCGACGATGGACGATGAGCGCCGGGTAATGGGCAGAATCGCGGGCGGATTCGCGCATCGACCACCACAATCGACCGTGAGTTGACCATTATGCGTATCGCATTGCTGGAGGACGAGCAGGATCAGGCGGATCTCGTGTGCGCCTGGCTGAAGGCCGCCGGCCATAATTGCCATGTGTTCTCGCTCGGAAAGGACCTGGTACGCGCGGTGCAGCGCGAAACCTTTGATCTATTCCTGCTTGATTGGGGAGTGCCGGGGATGTCGGGCGCGGAAGTGCTGACCTGGATCAGGTCCAACGTCGCTGAGCCGGTGCCGGTGCTGTTCGTCACCGCACGCCAGCGCGAGGAGGATATCGTGCACGCCCTGACCAATGGCGCTGATGACTACATGATCAAGCCCCTGGGCAAACTCGAGCTTCTAGCGCGCGTGGACGCGCTCGGGCGGCGCGCGCGCCCGAGCCCGCCTGCGGACGAAGCCGTGCTCGAATACGGGCGACTGAGTGTCGATTGTCGCAACCGCCAGGTCAAGCTGGACGGTGAGGAGGTGGCGATGACGCAAAAGGACTATGAGCTGGCATTGTTCCTGTTGCGCAACATCGGTCGCCTGCTCTCGCGCGGTTATATCCTGGAAGCGGTTTGGGGGCAGGCGGCCGAAATCAACACGCGCACCGTCGATACGCATGTCAGTCGCATTCGCGGCAAGCTTCAGCTCACGCCCGAAAACGGATGGCGCCTGTCCGCGGTATACCAGCACGGCTATCGGCTCGAGCAACTCGCGGCGGATGCGCGCTAGTGTCCCGAATCGTTAGTTCGTTGAATAAATATCAGGCAAGGCAATGCTCGTTGCCACAGAAAAGCGGCGAAATCGGCGCCAGACAAGGCGCAAAGCGCAGCAAGGTTGGGCGCCTTGCGAGCATTTGCAACGCCGTATGGCGTCGATTCTCGGCGTCTTTTCTTCAGCGAATTAGCGATTCGGGACACTAGGGATCGATGAACACGCCTGCGCCGGCTCGCCGGGACGTATCTTGAACAAACTCCTGTTGCTGATCCTCGTCATTCTGGCCGTATGGTGGCTGGCGAAGGGTTTTCGGCGCAAGGACGCGGCGCGGAACGCGTCCGAAGCCGTGGCCGAGCAGATGGTCGCCTGTAGCCATTGCGGCGTGAACCTTCCGCGCAGCGAGGCCATCGGCGAAGGCGGCAGGTACTTTTGCTGCGCCGAACACCGCCGCCTGGCCAGATAGCGTCGACTAGCGATGCCCGCCTGGCAACTTGCAGCCGACACGCAGCCGGATTCGTTCTGGATTTCGCTGCGCTTCTTCAACATCTACCGATTGCTGCTCGCCGCAGTGTTCCTCGCTTCGGTCATGATGTTCGGCGACGACCTCAATTTCGGCAGCCACAACCTGCGGCTGTTCAAGTACGTCAGCGGCGCCTATCTGCTGCTGGCGCTGGCGTTCCAGGTGTCGCTGGAAAGAATTCGCGGCTATTTCAATCTCCAGCTGACCGTACATGTGGTCACAGACATCGTCGCGACGGTGTTGCTGATGATTGCGAGCGATGGATTCAAGAGCGGCATCGGTGTGATGCTGCTGATTTCGCTTGCGGCGGCGGCGCTGGTGAGCCGCGGCACGCTGATGCTGTTCTACGCTGCGCTGGCATCGATCGCAATTCTGCTGGAGCAGACCTACTGGGTTCTGCGCTTCGATCGCGGCGTGGCCGACTACGTGCAACCGGGGCTGCTGTCGATCGGCTATTTCGCCACCGCATTGATCACCAACCAGCTGGCGCTGCGCGTGATCCGCCAGGAGCGGGTGATGCGCCAGCGTTCGGTCGACCTTTCCAATCAGCTGCGCATCAGCCAGCTGGTGCTCCAGGACATGCAGGATGCGGTGCTTGTGATCGACGGCAACAACCTCGTGCGCCAGCACAATCCGCAGCTGTCGGCGCTTCTGGGACGGGAAGCGCCGGAGCTCGACCAGATCGAGAACTATTCGCCCGAGATCGCGCGCGCGCTGGCGCGCTGGCGCGATGGCGCGGGCAGCACCGCCGAGACGCTGCTTCTGCCCGGCAGCGGCAAGCTGGTGCGCGCGCGCTTTGTCGAGGCGGGCGCGGAAGGCGGCAGCATTTCCCTGGTGTTCCTGGAGGACTTGTCGCGGCTGCAGGAACAGGCGCAGCAGCTGAAGCTGGCCGCGCTCGGGAGGCTCACCGCAAATATCGCGCACGAAATCCGCAATCCGCTCTCGGCGATCAGCCATGCGGGCGAGCTGTTGCTGGAGGAGCAGCGCGGCCCGTCGCAGGAGCGCCTGCTCTCCATCATTCAGGAAAATTCCAGGCGCATCGACCGCATGGTGCGCGACGTGCTCGAACTGACGCGGCGCGATCGGGTGCATCCGGAGGCCATCCGGCTGGCGGATTTTCTGCCGTCGTTCCTCGACGAGTTTGCGCAGAACGAGCGAATTCCCGCATCGAGCTTCGCGCTGCAGGTGAACGAGACGGCCGAGATCGTGTTCGACCGGGTGCACCTGCAGCAGGTGCTATGGAACCTGCTGCGCAACGCCTGGCGCCACTCGCGCCAGAGGGAGGCGAGCGTGCGCGTGGTGGTTGGGCGCAGGGCGAATCGGGTAGAATTGCACGTGATCGACGACGGCGAGGGCGTGCCTGCGCACCTGCGGCAACAATTGTTCGAACCCTTCTTCACTACCTATAGCAGCGGCACCGGGCTCGGCCTGTACATCGCGCGCGAAATGTGCGACGCGAATGCGGCCACCCTGGATTATGTCGGGTCGCCCGCGGATGCTGGCGGCGCAGACTTTCGCATCCTCTGCGGGGGCAAGGTGGCATGAAGCGCGTCGAACGCAGAGGTGAGCCGGGCGCGGCTACGGTCCTGGTAGTCGATGACGAGGCCGATATTCGCGAATTGCTCGAGCTCACCTTGTTGCGCATGGGGCTGGCAGTGGAAACCGCGGGCAGCCTGGCCGAGGCGAACGCCCTGCTCAAGGCGAAGCGCTTCGAGCTTTGCCTGACCGACATGCGTCTGCCCGACGGCGAGGGCCTGGAACTGGTGCGTCACATCGGCGAGCACTGCGGTGACCTCCCGGTGGCGGTCATCACCGCTTACGGCAGCGCCGAGAACGCGGTCGCGGCGCTCAAGGCCGGAGCGTTCGATTACCTCTCCAAGCCGGTGTCGCTGGAGGATTTGCGCACCCTGGTCAAATCGGCGCTCAAACTGCCGCAGCCGCTGTCTGCGGCCAAGCCCGCACGCCAGCAGCTGCTTGGCGAATCGCCGGCGATGCAGCAGGCGCGCGAGATGATCTACAAGCTTGCCCGCAGCCAGGCGCCGGTCTATATCAGCGGCGAATCGGGCAGCGGCAAAGAGTTGGCGGCGCGCTTGATCCACGAACAGGGGGCGCGCCATGACCAACCGTTTGTCCCCGTGAACTGCGGCGCCATTCCGGAAAACCTGATGGAGAGCGAGTTCTTCGGCTACAAGAAGGGGGCGTTCACCGGAGCCGAGGCCGATCGCGACGGCTTCTTCCAGGTGGCGCATCGCGGCACCCTGTTTCTTGACGAGGTTGCCGACCTGCCCCTCGCCATGCAGGTGAAGCTGCTGCGCGCCATCCAGGAGAAGCAGGTGCGCAAGGTGGGAGCCACCGGCGAAGACGCGGTGGACGTACGCATGATTTGCGCCACCCATCAAAACCTCACCGCGCTGGTCGAGGAAGGAAGGTTCCGCCAGGACTTGTATTTCCGCCTCAACGTGATCGAGCTGAAGATGCCGTCCCTGAAGGAGTGCCGCGAGGACATCCCCGCGTTGGCGCAATCCATGCTCGAGCGCCTGAACGCAGCCGGTAGCCAGGCGCCGCGCCTGTCCGGCGCGGCGCAGGCGGCCCTTGCCGATTACAGTTTTCCCGGCAACGTTCGCGAGCTGGAGAATATCCTGGAGCGCGCCGTGGCGCTGTGCGGCGGCGAGGAAATCCAGGTGGGTGATCTGCGGCTGACGCCGGCGCGCCAGACGGGCGAGGCGCCGTCCGGCGGAAAAATGCCGTTGCAGGACTACCTCGACCGTGTCGAGCGCGAGGCGATACTCGAAGCGCTGGGCATGACGCGTTTCAACCGCACCGCTGCGGCCAAGCTCCTCGGCATCACCTTTCGCGCCTTGCGCTACCGCATGGAGCGGCTGGGGATCAACGAACCGCGCCCATGATCGTCGATGCCGACGGGTACGTGGATAGTGCGCGCTACGTAGCCTCGGGCAACTGCGACGAGCGGCCCCAGGGTGGGGTGATTACGCTGCTGGTAGTCCACAATATCAGCCTGCCGCCGAGGGAATTCGGCGGCGACGGCATCGAGCGCCTGTTTACTAACAGCCTCGACTGCGCCGCGCATCCCTACTATGCGACCCTGGCCGGTACGCGCGTGTCGGCCCACTTCCTTATCCGCCGCACGGGCGAACTGCTGCAGTTCGTGTCTTGCGCGAAGCGCGCCTGGCACGCCGGAGCTTCGTCCTGGTGCGGGCGCGAGCGCTGCAACGACTTCTCCATCGGCATCGAGCTGGAGGGCGCGGACGACGTGCCCTACACCGACGCGCAATACCGCGTGCTGGCAGATCTCGCGCGCGCGCTGCGCTCCGCCTATCCCATCGCCGACATCGTCGGCCACTGTGATATTGCTCCGGCGCGCAAGACCGATCCGGGTCCCAGCTTCGACTGGGCTCGCTTTCGCAGCGCGATCGAATAGACAACCGCGACACCGCGGCATACGCCGCGAAGAAATGTCTTTTGCACTGCCGCGATGCGAGCGGCGGAATACCACATGTCGCAGTTCGCTCAGCGCGTGCCGGTTGAGATCAACGAGCGTTCCTGACTCGCCTTGTTGCATCGATGTTGCGCGCGATCATCTTTTTTCAAAAACTTCTTGCAAAATCAAAAGCGCGTCACTAAAATTAGTTGCGAAGTAGTAACTGGATACTATATATTGTGGTTGTGGTCTGAAACAAATTACAAGATCAGCGATAGCAATGCAGCGATCGTCAAACTAGAACGGCAGGGGGAATATGCATATGCAGCTTGTCACCGATTCAGAAAAATCGCCCTCCGCGACCGGTGCCAATGTTGCCGAAGTTTCTGCAGTGAACCAATCAGCCTATCCCGAATATCGGATAATTCGCCGCAACGGCGCGGTGGTCGGTTTCGATCCGGGCAAGATCTCGGTCGCCATGACCAAGGCGTTTCTGGCGATCGAAGGCGGCCAGGGTGCGGCTTCGGCGCGCATCCGCGAATTGGTTACCGCGCTGACCGACGGCGTGGTCGTCGCCTTGGCGCGGCGCCAGCCCGGCGGCGGCACCTTCCATATTGAAGACATTCAGGACCAGGTCGAACTGGCGTTGATGCGCTCGGGCGAGCATGAGGTGGCCAGAGCCTATGTGCTCTACCGCGAGCAGCGCACCAAGGCGCGCGCGCAGGAGCAGGCCAAGCAAAAGGACAAGGCTGCTGCCCCTGAGCTGCATGTAGTCGACAACGGCGTGCGGCGGCCGATCGACCTGGCGGGTTTGAAGAATCTGCTCAAGGCCTGCTGCGAGGGCCTAGGCGATGCGGTCGATCCGGGCATTATCTTCAATGAGACGCTGAAAAACCTGTATGACGGCGTGCCGGTCGAGGAAATCCGCAAGTCGGCCATCCTGTCGGCTCGTGCGCTGATCGAGAAGGATCCCGCTTACAGCTTTGTGACCGCGCGGCTGCTGCTCAACACCATCCGCATCGAGATACTGGGCGAGGAAGTGCCGCAGGCGCAAATGACCAAGCGCTACGCCGAGTATTTTCCGGAGTTCATCAGGCGCGGCATCGCAGCCGAGTTGCTGGACGAGCGGCTGGCCAAATTCGATCTGGCGCGTCTGGGCGGGGCGCTGGACGCATCGCGCGATCTGAAATTCGGTTATCTCGGTCTGCAGACCCTGTATGACCGCTACTTTCTGCACGATCACGGACAGCGCATCGAACTGCCGCAGGCTTTCTTCATGCGCGTCGCCATGGGGTTGGCGCTTAACGAGATCGATCGCGAGGCGCGCGCCATCGAGTTCTACCAGGTGCTGTCGTCGTTCGACTTTATGAGCTCGACGCCAACACTGTTCAACTCTGGCACGCTGCGCTCGCAGCTTTCGAGCTGCTATCTGACCACGGTCGCGGATGACCTCGACGGCATTTACGAGTCGATCAAGGATAACGCACTGCTGGCCAAGTACGCGGGCGGCCTGGGCAACGACTGGACGCCAGTGCGTGCCCTCGGTTCGCATATCAAGGGCACCAACGGCAAGTCGCAGGGCGTGGTTCCTTTCCTGAAGGTGGTCAACGACACTGCCGTGGCGGTGAACCAGGGCGGAAAGCGCAAGGGCGCGGTATGCGCGTACCTGGAAAGCTGGCATCTGGACATCGAGGAGTTCCTCGAACTGCGGAAAAACACCGGCGACGACCGCCGCCGCACCCATGACATGAACACGGCGAACTGGATTCCGGACCTGTTCATGAAGCGGGTGATGGAAAACGGCGAGTGGACCCTATTCTCGCCCTCGGACTGCCCCGACCTGCACGACAAGTTCGGCAAGGATTTCGAGAAGGCCTATGTGGCCTACGAGGAAAAGGCGGCCAGGGGCGAACACAAGCTGTTCCGCAGGATTCCGGCGCTGCAGTTGTGGCGCAAGATGCTGTCGATGCTGTTCGAAACCGGGCATCCATGGATCACGTTCAAGGATCCGTGCAACATCCGCTCGCCGCAGTCCCACGTCGGCGTGGTCCACAGCT
The DNA here is from genome assembly GCA_014860395.1 of Burkholderiales bacterium. GTDB lineage: Bacteria > Pseudomonadota > Gammaproteobacteria > Burkholderiales > SG8-39 > 2-12-FULL-64-23. The sequence continues at coordinate 12,725 of JACZJU010000321.1, forward strand.
CGAACCTGTGCACAGAGATCACCCTCAATACCAATGCGCATGAGATCGCGGTATGCAACCTGGGCTCGGTCAATCTGGTCGCGCACCTGAAGGACGGCAAGCTCGACCAAGCCAAGCTTCAGCGCACGATTGCGACCGCGATGCGCATGCTGGACAACGTCATAGACATTAACTATTACGCGGTCGGCAAGGCGCGCAATTCCAATCTGAAGCACCGCCCGGTGGGCATGGGCGTCATGGGTTTCCAGGATTGCCTCCACGTCCTGCGCATCCCCTATGGATCCAAGGAGGCGGTGGAGTTCGCCGATCGTTCCATGGAGGCGGTCGCCTACTATGGCTACCTCGCCTCGACCGAACTGGCCGAGGAACGCGGCCGTTACTCGACCTACCGCGGATCGCTGTGGGACCGCGGCATCCTGCCGCAGGATACCCTGGCGCTGCTGCGCGAGGCGCGCGGAGGCTATGTCGAAGTCGACATGAGCGTCAGCATGGACTGGGATGGGTTGCGCGAGCGCATCAGGCAGCACGGCATGCGCAACTCCAATTGCCTCGCCATCGCCCCGACCGCGACCATCGCCAACATCATCGGCGTATCGGCTTCGATCGAGCCGACCTACCAGAACCTGTACGTGAAATCGAACCTATCGGGCGAATTCACCGTGGTCAATGAATACCTGGTTGACGATCTAAAGCGCCTGGGCTTGTGGGACGAGGTAATGATCGCGGACCTCAAGTATTTCGACGGCAACCTCGCCAAGATCGATCGGGTGCCGGCCGAACTGCGCAATCTCTACGCCACAGCGTTTGAACTCGAGCCGCTATGGTTGGTCGAGGCCGCGGCGCGGCGGCAAAAATGGATCGACCAGGCGCAGTCGCTCAATATCTATATGGCGGGTGCTTCGGGCAAGCGGCTGGACGATACCTACAAGCTCGCCTGGAAGCGTGGCCTGAAAACCACCTATTACCTGCGTTCGATGGGGGCGACCCACGCGGAGAAGTCCACAGTGAAGTCCGGGCAGTTGAATGCCGTGCCCGAGGGCGGGATTCCCGCGGCGCCGAAAAGCGCCGAGCCGGCCGAACCGAAGTTCTGCTCGATTGACGACCCGGACTGCGAGGCATGCCAGTAGGCAGGGGATAAGACTGGAGACATGAACATGCTCAATTTTGAAGACGAAGTGGCGGTTTCCCCGATCTCCGGCCTGGGTCTGCAGCCGGTGCGGGGTTTCATGCCCGCGTCGTCGGCGAGCGCCGGCGGCAAGCAGGAGCACGCCCCACAGGAAACCGCGACGTCGGTGAGCACCGAAGAATTGCGCCGCATTCGCGTGGAGGACAAGCGCATCATCAACGGGCGCACCGACGTCAACCAGCTGTTGCCGTTCAAGTACAAATGGGCGTGGGAAAAGTACCTGTCAGCGTGCGCCAACCACTGGATGCCGCAGGAAATCAACATGAGCCGCGACATCGCTACCTGGAAGGACCCGAACGGTCTGACCGAGGACGAGCGGCGCATCGTCACGCGCAATCTCGGCTTCTTCGTGACTGCCGATTCGCTCGCGGCAAATAATATCGTGCTCGGCACCTACCGCCATATCAGCGCGCCGGAGTGCCGCCAGTACCTGCTGCGCCAGGCATTCGAAGAGGCGATCCATACGCACGCCTACCAGTACATCGTCGAGAGCCTGGGGCTGGACGAGGGCGAAGTGTTCAACGCCTACCACGAGATTCGCAGCATTCGCGACAAGGACGAATTCCTGATCCCGTTCATCGATACGCTCACCGATCCCGCATTCAAAACCGGGACGCCCGAGGCGGACCAGCAGCTGCTGAAGAGCCTGATCGTGTTTGCCTGCATCATGGAGGGGCTGTTTTTCTACGTCGGTTTCGCCCAGATTCTCGCCATGGGGCGCCAGAACAAGATGACCGGCGCCGCGGAGCAGTACCAGTACATCCTGCGCGACGAGTCGATGCACTGCAATTTCGGCATCGACCTCATCAACCAGATCAAGCTCGAGAACCCGCAGTTGTGGACGACGGCGTTCAAGGCCGAGATCAAGGTCCTGTTCGAGAAGGCGGTGGAACTGGAGTACCGCTACGCCGAGGACACCATGCCGCGCGGCGTGCTCGGCATGAACGCGTCGATGTTCAAGGGCTACCTGCGCTACATCGCCAACCGGCGTGCGACGCAGATCGGTCTGGAGGCCCTGTTCCCGAACGAGGAGAACCCCTTTCCGTGGATGAGCGAGATGATCGACCTGAAGAAGGAGCGCAACTTCTTCGAGACCCGTGTCATCGACTATCAAACCGGCGGCGCACTGGCGTGGGACTGAAGGCGCAGGCGCCGATGTCGCATGACGCTGCAGCGCCGAGGCTTCGAGCGCGCCCGGCCCTGGCAAGGCCGTGGGGCGTCGAGCCTTCGTGAGTAACCAAGAATGGCGAGCCAAGGCAGGCATGAGACCGTGAACACGGCCGAGCTCGCGACCCCATTCATCGCACCGGGGCGACAGTTGCAGGGCAGCCGCCCGGCAGCAGACCGCCGGGCGGTGGATCTCTGCAGTGCCAAGGGCACTGCGGAGCCTTTTGCAACTTGATCAAGGAGATCGTTATGGCAACTGCGAAAAAGGCCGCTCCGGCCAAGAAGGCCGCTCCGGCGAAGAAGGCTGCTCCGGCCAAGAAGGCGGCACCGGCGAAGAAGGCCGCTCCGGCCAAGAAGGCGGCGCCGGCGAAGAAGGCCGCTCCCGCGAAGAAGGCAGCGCCGGCGAAGAAGGCTGCGCCCGCGAAGAAAGCAGCACCGGCCAAGAAGGCGGCTGCGGCGAAGAAGCCTAGCGCGAAGAAGCCCGCTGCAAAGAAGGCGACAAAGAAGGCGGCACCCGCGACCCCCGCTGCCCCGGCTGCGCCCGCGCCTGCGAAGACCACGCTGAACCCAGCGGCGGCATGGCCGTTCCCGACGGGCAACAAGCCCTGAGGTTTGGAGTTTCACGAAAGCGCGCATACGCTCATCCCCTGAGCGTTCGCATTGAGCCCGGCGACTGCTGGGCTCTTTTTCTTTAGGGTCGATAGTCCGAGACAGAACCGATCGAACACCACACGCGACGACAGAGAGGGTTCGGACGATTCGATAGATGCGAGGGTACCGGGATGACGTCACCTCTTGTTCAACGACTTGTTGCCAGCATCGATCAGTGCCAAGACGCAGACGGTCGAGCGTGCCGTGTTGCTGAGCTGGCGTGCTACTGGGCGCGTGTTGGGGAGTTCGGCGAAGCTGAACGACTTCGCGCTGAATTGAGGCGAGAGTTTGGTGATGGTCGAAACGTTCGAGTTTCCGTTTTGATCATGTGCATTGAGGCGTTACTGATATATTTTCGCGAACTCGGCCCGCAGGCTAGAGATCGCATGATGAGGGCCAGCCTACTGAGTAACGCGGCGAGAGACTCTCGACTGATCGCGCTAACTTCGGCGTGGATGGCTCACATTGATTTCAACTTGAATCGATTCGAGACCATGGCATCCTCGATAGCTTCATGCCTCTCATCGATAGATGCGGATGATGGAACGGCGGATTGTCGGGTGTCGCTCGTTCTGGGGGATGCGTTTCTCTTCGTTCGCGCGCTGACTTTTTCGAATGCGTGGTACGCAAGAGCGCGCGCAGCTGCCGGTAAGATTGGCGATCAGGCGGCAATCGGCGCGCTGACATACAACCGAGCAGCGCTTCATGTCGCTGGTGCAAGATTTCAGTCCTTGAATGGACCGCTGCCGGCAACTGAAATACGTCTCGTGCTCGCTGAGGTGCAATCGGCGATCAATTATCAGGCTATTGCGCGGCTACGATCATTGGATCATTTGCTCCAATCAGCAAACGTCGGCGCCCTGATTCTCCAGGAACGCTTTATGGACGCGCTACCGCACATTGAGGATGTTCTCAAGTCGCCCGATGCACCGGCAGACTCTGCCCAGCGAGCGCTGCTTCAGGCGGATCTGGCGCTCACCTTAGCGTGCACGGGACAGCCTGCTATGGCGCTACAAGCGATCGAATCCCTGCTCGGCATGAACATTGGTTCCTTCGGCGCAGATGACCGAGCCGTGATTTGGTCTACTGTTCATAAAGCAAGTCAGGCTTGTGGTGCAACAGGCGAATTGCCCCGCTACGCGTCAAACGTCACGGTGGCTGTCGAGCAGCACAACGAGATGGTCGCAAGATTGGCGGCGTTGCTAACGCCGTTCGAACAGATTTCAGCAGTGCTCTGATTTCCAGACTGACTCCTGCGACTCAGAACAGATCGACTGCAATAGGATTCCACTCCTTTCGTGCTATCAAGAATGAACCCCATCATCAGCCTAGTCATGGGTTCCTCCAGCGACTGGGAGACCCTGCGTCACGCCGCCGAGATCTTGGACACCTTTCAGGTGGCCTACGAAAAGCGCGTCGTCTCCGCGCATCGCATGCCTGACGACATGTTCGCCTTTGCCGACGCGGCGGTGGCGCGCGGGCTGCGGGCCATCATTGCCGGCGCCGGTGGCGCGGCGCACCTGCCGGGCATGCTGGCGGCCAAGACGGTGGTGCCGGTGCTCGGTGTGCCGGTGGCCAGCAAACACCTGAATGGCGTCGATTCGCTCTACTCGATGGTGCAGATGCCCAAGGGCATTCCCGTCGCCACCTTTGCCATCGGCCCTGCCGGCGCGGCCAACGCGGCGCTGTTTGCCGTGGCCATGCTCGCCGTCCACGACGACGCGCTGCGCCAGCGTCTGCACGAGTTCCGGGCACGCCAGACCGAGGCTGCACGCGCCATGACACAGGACTTGAAGTGAGCGCTGCGCCCCTGCCACCGTCGTCTCCGGCGTCGACGCTGCCGCGGCCGCTCGCGCCCCTGCTGCCCGGCAGCGCGATGCTCGGCGTGCTCGGCGGCGGCCAGCTCGGGCGCATGTTCGTGCATGCCGCGCAGACGCAAGGTTACCGCGTCGCAGTGCTCGAAC
>JACZJU010000048.1 GCA_014860395.1 Burkholderiales bacterium
TGGGCACGCCCGATGCGCCGACGCGCGCGGCAGTGCGCCGCTACCTGAAGGAATTCCTCTCCGATTCACGCGTGGTCGAAATTCCGCGGCCGCTGTGGTGGCTGATTCTGAACGGCGTGATCCTCAATCTTCGGCCGGCCACATCGGCGGCGAAGTATGCGCAGATATGGGAACCCGAAGGATCTCCGCTCATGGTGCATACCGAGCGCCAGACTAAGCTCCTGCGCGGTTACCTGGGCGCACAGGGCCGCTCAGATCTGGTCGTTGACTTCGCCATGCGCTACGGCAAGCCTTCGATACCCTCGGCGCTCGAGCGTCTGAAGCAGCAGCGCTGCGAACGCGTTCTGGTCCTCCCTCTGTATCCCCAATATGCCGCCAGCACCACCGCGACCGCCTTGGATGCCGTCTCCGATTGCCTTCGGCGCACCCGCAACATTCCCGAACTGCGCATGGTCAAGCACTTTCACGACCACCCTGCCTACATCGCAGCGCTGGCGGAGGGCGTGCGCAAGCACTGGGAGCAACATGGCAGACCGGATAAGCTGCTGATGAGTTTCCACGGACTGCCGCGCTTCACCCTGGACCGCGGCGATCCTTACCACTGCGAATGCCAGAAGACCGCACGCCTGCTGGCAGAGGCGCTGGGTCTGGCGCCGGAACAATACCAACTCAGCTTCCAGTCGCGCTTTGGCCGCGCCGAGTGGCTCCAGCCCTATACCGCTGCGACGCTGGCGCAATGGGGCAAACAGGGTGTGCGCCGCGTCGATGTGATCTGCCCCGGATTCGTCGCCGATTGCCTGGAGACACTGGAGGAGATCGGCATGGAGGGCAGGGCCGATTTTCTCAAGTCCGGCGGCAAGGAATTCCACGCCGTCCCCTGCCTCAACGAAAGCGACGCCTGGATCCGGGCGCTGGCGCAGATCGCCGATGAGCACCTGCGCGGCTGGGGCGAGCCTGCCCCGGATGCACGAGCGCTCGAGCGCTCGTGCGAGCGCGCAAAGGCGCTGGGCGCACCGTCCTAGAACCGGACAGGCCGCGCGGCCGCGACGCTTCCGCAGCCGCCCCCCGCCCCCTGCGGCGGCCGCGGGCATACTCGCTTTGGATCACCCAATCGCGCTCCCCACTTGAAATGCCCTGACTTGCCCCCATATCTCGAAAGGTTATTGGAAGACTAGAGGCAAGTGATGGCTGATCAAGAACCTGATTATTCCGAAGCCGCCGCGGGGTCCGAGAACACCGCCGCGTCTGCAAGTGCTGGGGGGGCCGAAGCGAAGGGAGAAACTGCACCTGATCTGGAGGAGCAGTTGCGCCTGGCCGAGCAAAAGGCACAGGAACACCTGGACGCCTGGCTGCGCGCCAAGGCCGAAACTGAAAACCTGCGCAAACGCGCCCAAGCCGACATCGCGAGCGCGCACAAGTATGGCGTGGAAAACCTCGCCGAAGCACTGTTGCCTGTGCGCGACAGCCTGGAGGCAGCACTGGCGATCGAAAATATCACCCTGGAGAGCTTGAAAAGCGGCGTGGAACTGACCCTGAAGCAGCTCAACGCCGTGTTCGAAAAGGCCAGCCTCAGGGAAATCAATCCGGTCAACGAGAAATTCGACCCGCACAAGCACCAGGCCATGACCATGGTGGAGCACGCGGGTGAGCCCAACCAGGTGGTGGATGTGATGCAGAAGGGCTATCTGCTGCACGACCGGGTCATCCGCCCGGCCCTGGTGACGGTTTCGAAGGCAAAAGACGCTTGAAGCACAGCCATTTAACCCCATATCTCTGATAAGTATTTCATTTTTTACCGAGGAACACACTATGGCTAAGATCATCGGCATCGACCTGGGAACGACCAATTCCTGCGTCGCCATCATGGAAGGCGGGCAAACGAAGATCATCGAGAACTCGGAGGGTGCGCGCACCACGCCGTCGATCGTCGCCTACCAGGAGGACGGCGAAATCCTGTGCGGCGCCTCGGCCAAGCGCCAGGCCGTCACCAACGCGAAGAACACGCTCTATGCGGTCAAGCGCCTTATCGGCCGCCGCTTCGAGGAAAAAGAGGTGCAGAAAGACCTCGACCTCATGCCCTACAAGATAGTCAAGCACGACAACGGCGACGCCTGGGTCGAAGTGCGCGGCAAGCGCATCGCCCCGCAGGAAGTCTCGGCGCAAGTGCTGCTGAAAATGAAAAAGACGGCCGAGGACTACCTCGGCGAACCGGTGACCGAGGCGGTGATCACCGTCCCGGCCTATTTCAACGATAGCCAGCGTCAGGCCACCAAGGACGCCGGCCGCATCGCCGGGCTGGAGGTCAAGCGCATTATCAACGAGCCGACCGCGGCCGCGCTCGCATTCGGCGTGGACAAGCAGGGCGGCGACCGCAAGATTGCGGTATATGACCTGGGCGGCGGAACCTTCGACATCTCCATCATCGAGATTGCCGATGTCGAGGGCGAGAAACAGTTCGAGGTGCTCTCCACCAACGGCGATACCTTCCTCGGCGGCGAAGACTTCGACCAGCGCATCATGGATTACCTGTGCGACGAGTTCAAGCGCGACCAGGGCATAGACCTGAGGAAGGACGTGCTCGCGCTGCAGCGCCTGAAAGAGGGCGCGGAGAAAGCGAAAATCGAACTCTCGTCCTCACAGCAGACCGAGATCAACCTCGCCTATATCACCGCCGACGCGAGCGGGCCCAAGCACCTTTCGATCAAGCTCACGCGCGCCAAGCTGGAGAGCCTAGTCGACGAGCTGATCCAGCAGACCGTTGCGCCGTGCATGACCGCGATCAAGGATTCCGGCGTCAAGGTCAGCGACATCAGCGACGTGATCCTGGTAGGCGGCATGACGCGCATGCCCAAGGTTCAGGAAAAAGTGAAGGAGATCTTCGGCAAGGAACCGCGCAAGGACGTGAACCCGGACGAGGCGGTGGCGGCGGGTGCGGCGATCCAGGCTTCGGTGCTCTCGGGCGAACGCAAAGACGTGCTGTTGCTCGACGTCACCCCGCTGTCGCTGGGCATCGAGACGCTCGGCGGCGTGATGACCAAGCTGATCCAGAAGAACACCACCATCCCGACCAAGGCGCAGCAGGTGTTCTCCACCGCCGACGACAACCAGACGGCGGTGACCATACACGTGCTGCAGGGCGAGCGCGACATCGCTTCGGGCAACAAGAGCCTGGGCCAGTTCAACCTCGCCGACATTCCGCCGGCGCCGCGCGGCCTGCCGCAGATTGAGGTCGCTTTCGACATCGACGCCAACGGCATCCTGCACGTGTCGGCCAAGGACAAGGCCACGGGCAAGGAGAACAAGATCAAGATTCAGGCCTCCAGCGGATTGAACGAGGACGAGATCCAGAAGATGGTCAAGGACGCCGAGGCCCACGCCGAAGAGGACAAAAAGGCGCTGGAACTCGTGAATGCGCGCAACCAGTGCGAGGCGCTGGTGCATTCGGTCAAGAAATCGCTCACCGAGTATGGCGACAAGCTGGAGGCGGGCGAGAAGGAAAAGATCGAGGCCGCGATCAAAGAGACAGAGGAAGCGCTCAAGTCCGAGGACAAGGCTGCAATCGACGCCAAAGCGCAATCTCTGGCACAAGTGTCGCAGAAGCTGGGCGAGAAGATGTATGCCGATGCGCAGGCTGCCAGCGGGCAGACTGCGCAAGGCGGCCAAAGCGAGGCCAAGGCCGACGATGCCGAAGTGGTCGACGCAGAATACACGGAGGTCAAGGACAACAAGAAATAAGGCGTGAGCAGCAAGGCGATGGGGGTGAGGAATGATAACCTCGCCCCTTTTGCCGTTGCCTCCCAGCTCCTAACCCATCACTGCTCTCGGAATTTATGGCAAAGCGCGACTACTACGAAATACTGGGCGTCAATCGCGACGCGGACGACAACGCGATCAAGAAAGCCTATCGCAAGCTCGCAATGAAACACCATCCGGACCGCAATCCGGATGACAAGAGCAAAGGCGCCGATGAGAAGTTCAAGGAGGCGAAGGAAGCCTACGAGGTGCTCTCCGATGCCGACAAGCGCGCCGCCTACGACCGTTACGGCCATGCGGGCGTTGACCCCTCCGTAGGGGCCGGGGCGCAGGGCGCCGGTTTTTCCAATTTCGCCGATGCATTCGGCGACATCTTCGGCGACATTTTCGGCCAGGCGCGCGGCGGGCGGTCGAACGTCTACCGCGGCGCCGATCTTCGTTACAACCTCGAGATCTCGCTGGAGTCAGCGGCGCACGGCACCGAGACCAAGATACGCATTCCGACCATGGATGAATGCACGACCTGCCATGGCTCGGGGGCGAAGCCGGGAACGCAGCCGAAGATGTGCCCGACCTGCAACGGCCAGGGCCAAGTGCGCATGCAGCAGGGATTCTTCTCCATCCAGCAGGCCTGCCCCAAGTGCCACGGAACAGGGAAGGTCATATCCGACCCCTGCCCCACCTGTCAGGGCGCCGGGCGCGTGAAGCAACACAAGACCCTGTCGGTAAAAATACCGGCGGGCGTGGACGAAGGCGACCGCATTCGCTTGAGCGGCGAGGGAGAGCACGGTGTTAATGGCGGTCCGCCGGGCGACCTGTACGTGCAGCTGCACCTGAAACCGCATGCGGTGTTCCAGCGCGATCACGACGACCTGCACTGCGAGATGCCTATCAGCTTCACCGTTGCTGCCCTGGGCGGGGAAATCGAAATCCCGACGCTGTCTGGCTCTGCCAGAATCAAGATTCCGGCCGAAACCCAGAGCGGCAAGATTTTTCGCCTGCGCGGCAAGGGCATCAAGGGGGTGCGCAGCCATGCCCATGGCGACCTCATGTGCCATGTGGTGGTCGAGACGCCGGTGCACCTGACGGAGCGGCAAAAGGAACTTTTGCGCGAGCTGGAAACGATCAACGTGACGGATTCCGACCGCCACAACCCGCGCGCCAAATCCTGGATGGACAAGGTCAAAGAATTCTTTGCGGAATAGCAAGGAATTCGCGATGCGCGGGACGATACGTCGTGCTGCGGCGATAGAGCTTGCGCGGACGGCGGCCCGTCCGCGCGGATCATCGATTGTGCACGGATGAAAAGCGCATCCGTGCACAATCGATGATCTTGTATAAAAGCCCCGCAACCGCCTTTGCTTTTATCCATAACCGCGTTTTCTGTACGGATGCGTATTTATCCGTACAGAAAACGCGGTTGGCGCGCGCAGCGCGCAAATCCACCGGTTGAACTAAATAACGCCGGAAAAAACTCAGGCCCGGCGCCAGGTCGTCCCCTGTGGTGTGTCCTCGAGAACGATGCCGCCGGCGAGCAACTCCTCCCTAATGCGGTCGGCTTCGGCGTAGTTCTTCGCTTTCTTTGCGGCTGCGCGCGCTTCAATCTGCTTGTGTATCTTCTCCTCCATCGGGCCTACCGCGGCTTGCTGCGCGCTTCCCTGCGCTATCGGCGCACCGGGCGCCGGGGCAACTGTCAGCGTGCGCCCTTGAAGGAATTCTGTCGGATTCCGGCCAAGCAGACCCAGTATCCCGCCCAGAGCTTGAAGCGAACCCGCGGCGTTCGCGGACTTCGTTCGATTTACTTCGGCCGCCAGCTCGAACAACACCGCGACGGCCTCCGGCGTATTGAAATCGTCGTCCATCGCAACACTGAAGCGGCCGGCGTGGTCCTCATTCCAGTCGATCGCCGTCGCCTGCGGCGGAACATTCTTGAGAGCCGTGTACAGGCGCGTAAGCGCGCCCTTTGCGTCGTCCAGGTGCTTGTCTGAATAGTTCAGCGGACTACGGTAATGCGCGCGCAGAATGAAAAACCGAACCACCTCGGCGTCGTACTGCTTCAGTACCTCGCGAATGGTGAAGAAGTTGCCGAGCGACTTGGACATCTTCTCGTCGTCGACGCGCACAAACCCATTGTGCATCCAGTAGTTCACGAAAGCATTGCCGTGCGCGCCCTCCGACTGCGCAATTTCGTTCTCGTGATGGGGGAACTGCAGGTCCTGGCCGCCGCCGTGGATGTCGAAATGCGCGCCGAGCAGCTTGCACGACATGGCCGAGCACTCGATGTGCCAGCCCGGCCGTCCTTCGCCCCATGGTGACGCCCATGCCGGCTCACCCGCCTTCGCGCGTTTCCAAAGAACGAAGTCGAGCGGGTCGTGCTTGCTCGGATCGGCTTCCACGCGTTCGCCCGCGCGCAATTCGTCCAGCGTCTTGCCAGAGAGCTTGCCGTAGCCGGGAAATTTGCGCACGGCGTAATTGACGTCGCCGCTCCCCGCCTGGTAGGCCAGCCCCTTGGCCTGCAGCTTCTTGATCATATCCAGCATACCGTCAATATGCTGGGTGGCGCGCGGCTGGTAGTCGGGCTTTTGCACTCCCAGGGCCGCGGCATCCTCGTCCATGTACGCGATGAAGCGCGCGGTGAGTTCGCCAATGCTCTCGCCGTTTTCGACGGCGCGGCGGATGATCTTGTCGTCGATGTCGGTAATGTTGCGCACGTAGGTCACGCCAAACCCCGAGGCGCGCAGCCAGCGCTGCACCATGTCGAACACGACCAATACGCGCGCATGGCCCAGGTGGCAGTAGTCGTAAACGGTCATGCCGCATACGTACATGCGCACCTTGCCCGGCTCGATCGGGACAAAATCCTGCTTGCTGCGGGCAAGGGTGTTATATATCTTCAGCATGCGCAAAAAGCGGCCGGAATGCGTTCGGTTGCGCCGCGCATTCGGCGGGAAGGCGGCGACGCCGCCAAAGCTCCGGCAGGGGCCTTTATCGTCTCTATTGTGGAGGTTAGGGTGTTCTTGTTAGAATGCAAGGCTAACTTTAATGGCGTCAGAAAGTATATCACAATGCACACCCTCGTTCTCCGCATCGCCTTCGCCTTCAGCCTTGCTTTGGCCGCTGCCGCCGTCCATGCCGACGAGCTGCAGGACATCAATCGCATGATGAAGCAGGGCCAGTTGCCGCAGTCCCTGGAACGCGTCGACAAGTACCTCGCCGGCAAGCCGCGCGACGCGCAGGGACGCTTCCTGAAGGGCCTGATTCTGACGGAGATGAACCGCCCGAACGAGGCAATCCAGGTGTTTCAGAAGCTGTCGGAGGACTACCCCGAATTGCCCGAGCCGTACAACAATCTGGCGGTCCTGTACGCCTCGCAGGGCCAGTACGACAAGGCCAGAGCCGCGCTGGAGAGTTCCATACGCACGCATCCCAGCTACGCCACCGCGCACGAGAACCTGGGAGATATTTACGCCAAGCTCGCCAGCCAGGCTTACGACAAAGCCCTGCAACTCGACTCCTCGAACACAGGCGCCAAAACCAAGCTGGCCATGATAGGCGAATTGATCAGCGGCGGGACGCGCAGCCCCCGCACCGCCGCAAGCCCGGAACCAGCCAAGTCGGTGGAGGCCGCCCCGACCAAGGCAACCGATTCCGGCAAGACCAGCGTAGTTGCGAGCGCCAAATCGGGCGCGGAGACCAGCGCAACCGAACCTAAGACCGCAAAACCCCAGACTGCGGAGACCAAGGCTACCGAGCCCAAAGCCGCCGCAAGTAAGGACGCCGAAACCGACGAACTCATCAAGACCGTGCAGGCCTGGGCCAGTGCCTGGTCGAAGCAAGATGTGCCCGGCTACCTCGCGCACTATGCCAAGGACTTCAAGACGCCCAAAGGCGAGTCGCGCGGCGACTGGGAAAAACTGCGCAAGCAGCGCGTCAGCGCGCCGAAGAAGATCGAAGTCGAGATAAAGTCACCCAAAGTCAGCATTAACGGCGACAACACGGCCACCGTAAGCTTCTACCAGGTCTACCGGTCCAATATAATCAAGGCCTCGGGAACTAAAACCCTGGACATGGTCAAAAGCAATGACAAGTGGCTAATACGTGAAGAGCGAGTCAACTAATTGATGCAGTTGCGGCGCGGGTTATCGAATACATTACTTGCCGGAGCGCTGGGTCTCGCCAGCGCCGTCTTCATTTCACCGCCGTCTGCTCAGGCAGACGAAAGCACTGACGATCAGCTGGGGAAGGTGTTCGAGGAAATCGAAAGCAACCACCTCGATCTGGCACTCAAGCACGTTGAGGCTTTGCTCCGGGCCAAACCCAATTTTCGCCTGGCCTACCTGATCAAAGGCGACCTGCTGCTGGCCCGTGGCCGTGCAATCAAGGCCTTCGGCAATGCCCCTCAAGGTACGAGCGCGCGGCTCGACGACCTGCGCGCCGAGGCGCTGGTCCGCCTGCACGCCTACCGCGACCGACCATCGCAGGACCGGGTGCCGCGCTACCTGATGCAGATGCGCCAAGATCAACGCTACGCCATCGTAGTCGACAACAAACGCTCGCGCCTGTACCTTTACCAGAATGAGAACGGCCGGCCGCGCTTCGTCGCCGATTATTACATCAGCATTGGCAAACGCGGCGGGGAGAAAACGCGCGAAGGCGATGACAAGACGCCAGTAGGCGTGTATCACGTCACGGCCAGCCTGCCGCGGAACAAACTCTCCGATCTATATGGCAGCGGCGCCTTTCCCATCAGCTATCCCAACGAATGGGATAAGCGCCACGGCAGGAACGGCCATGGCATTTGGCTGCACGGCACGCCCAGCGATACCTACAGCCGCGCCCCGCGCGCCAGCAACGGCTGCGTGGTACTGGCCAACGCAGACCTGGACGCATTGTCCAAGAAGCTGCAAATCGGGCTCACGCCGGTGATTATCAGCGAACAGATCGAATGGCTTTCGCTGGATGACTGGAATGCCGAGCGCAATGCGCTCAATGCGGAAATCGAGAGCTGGCGCAGCGACTGGGAAAGCCTGGATACCGAACGCTATCTGACCCACTACTCGAGCAAGTTTTCCGCCGACAATCAGAACTTCTCTGAATGGGGAAGACACAAGCGCCTGGTCAACAGCGGCAAGAGCTGGATCAAGCTGAAACTGTCCAATTTCAGCATGTTCCGCAATCCCGGCAAGGAGGAACTGGTAGTCGTGACCTTCGACCAGGACTACCGCTCGAACAACTTGATCAACACGATGAAGAAACGCCAGTACTGGACCAAAGAAGGCGGCAAATGGCGCATCATCTACGAGGGCGCGGGCTAGTCGTCCCCGTCCACAGGCCGGTACAAACCAGTCAGCGCAAAACGCGCAGAAAACCGGACTTGGTCTTTTGTGCCCCCCTTCCGCGTTTGTCGCGGTCGTGACCGCTGTATATCCGAATTGAAAAGAAGGGCTAGAAACATGCGCTCGTTTCAGTTTCTGATTTTGGGCATCCTGCTTTGGTCGGCGCAGGCATTTGCCGCCAACCCGCTAGTCGAAATGAAGACCAGCGCCGGCGCCATACGCATCGAGCTCTATCCCGACAAGGCGCCGAAAACGGTGGCGAACTTCCTGCGATATGTAAAAGACGGCTACTATGACGGCCTGGTCTTTCACCGCGTCATCGACGGCTTCATGATCCAGGGCGGCGGCTTTTTTCCGGATCTCAGTGAAAAGAAAGGCGCCCGCCCGCCGATCGAGAACGAGGCCGGCAACGGGCTGAAGAACGAGGTCGGCACTGTCGCGATGGCACGCACGCGCGACCCAAATTCGGCCACAGCGCAGTTTTTCATCAATGTCGCCGACAACGCCCCCCTCAACTTTCGCGACCCCAGCCCAGACGGAATCGGCTACGCCGTTTTTGGCAAGGTGACCCAGGGCATGGAGGTGGTGATGCGCATCGCGCACACGCCTACCGGTCCGGGCGGCCCTTTTGCCAAGGACGTGCCGCGGCAGCCGGTCGTCATCCAATCCCTCACCCTCATTAACGACAAATAGCGAGCCCATCATGGTCAAATTGCACACCAACCACGGCACTATCACCCTCGAACTCAACGCCGCCAAGGCCCCAAAAACGGTGGAGAATTTTCTCGCCTACGTGGCGAGCGGGCATTACGACAACACCGTGTTCCATCGCGTAATCGACGGTTTCATGATCCAGGGCGGAGGCTTCGAGCCGGGCATGAAGCAAAAGCCGACGCAGGCACAGATAGAGAACGAAGCGGCCAACGGCCTCAAGAACGAGCGCTACACCGTCGCCATGGCGCGAACTTCCGACCCGCACTCAGCCAGCGCCCAGTTTTTCATCAACGTCAAGGACAACAGCTTCCTCAACCATACCGCGCCGACGCCGCAGGGCTGGGGCTATTGCGTGTTCGGCAAAGTGGTCGAGGGCATGGACGTGGTGGACAAAATCAAGGCCGTCAAAACCGGCAGCCGCGGCGGTCATCAGGATGTCCCCGCCGAAGATGTGGTAGTGGAACGCGCCGAGGCGGTATGAACACGGGGACGGCGCGCAGCATCCAGGGCGCGCGTCCCCGGCAGGCTAGCTAGCTAGCGATCGATTCTATCCGCGTTCTGCGCCCCGCCCGGCGGTCCGCTTGAGCACCCTCTTCATTTCCGACCTGCACCTTTGCTCCGGCCGCTCACAGAGTAACCGTTGCTTCTTCGGTTTTCTCGAAAGTGAGGCACACAGCGCGGACGCTCTTTACATCCTCGGCGACCTGTTCGAGTATTGGGTCGGCGACGACGATCTGGACGACCCGTTCAACTCCACTGTGGTCGCCGCCCTCGCCCGCCTGGTCGCAAGCGGAGTCCCAACTTACCTGATGCATGGCAACCGCGATTTCGTCATCGGCGAGGCGTTTGCGCGTGCCAGCGGGGTCACGCTGCTGCCGGATCCCACTTTGATCGAGCTGCACGGGCAAGCGGTGCTGCTGATGCACGGCGACACCCTGTGCACCCTCGATCTGGAATACCAGGCGTTCCGGCGCGAAGCGCGCAGCCAGACCTGGATCAGCAATCTCCTGCACCAACCCCTCGCGCAACGCAAGGCCGCGGTCGAAGCGCTGCGTCGTAAAAGCGAGCAGGAGAAGCGCGGCAAGCCGGCCGAAATCATGGACGTCGCGCCGGCCGAAGTCGAGGCTGTCTTGCGCCGCTACGGCTATCCGCGGCTGATCCACGGCCATACCCACCGTCCCGCCCGCCACGTACACAGAGTCGACGGCCATGTCTGCGAGCGCTGGGTGCTGGCGGATTGGTATCATGGCGGCAGCTATCTCGTCTGCGACGAATCCGGCTGCCGCGCGGTGCAACTGAGCGGAACCTAAGAACTCGTTGCATACGGCGAAAGACCTAGCGCGCTACGCGCGCCAACCGTGTTTTCTGTACGGATGAAAAGCACATCCGTACAGAAAACACGGTTATGAGTTTAAGCTAGGACGGGGTTACCTTTATACGAGATCGCGAAATACGCACGGATACGCTTTTCATCCGTGCGTATTTCGCGATCCGCGCGGACGGCTTTTCGTCCGCGCAAAGAAGACTCTGTAACGGACGCGATTCCAGTCGCACGTATGAAAGCCGCGGCGGCTTTCACTGTTACCATTTTAGCTTAGTCCGCGCTCGAGATCGGCTTGAATGTCGCCGAGCGACTCCAGGCCAACAGCGACGCGCAACAACCCCTCGCCTATGCCCGCCGCCTTGCGCGCTTCGGCGCTGATACGGCCATGGGTGGTCGTGGCAGGATGGGTAATCGTGGTCTTGGTGTCGCCAAGATTGGCGGTGATCGAAATCATGCGCGTCTCATCAACCACCCGCCACGCCGTCTCCCTCCCCCCCTTGACCTCGAACGACACCACCGCGCCGCCGAGGCGCTGCTGCTTCTTCGCCAGTGCATATTGCGGATGCGAAGGCAGGCCGGGATAGTACACGCGCTCGATGCCGGTGTGCCGTTCCAGCCACTGCGCCAACTGCAGCGCAGCCTGCGACTGCGCGTCCATGCGTATGCGCAATGTTTCCAGCCCCTTCAGCAGCACCCAGGCATTGAACGGAGAAAGGCTCGGCCCGGCTGTACGCAAGAAGCCGTAAACGCCGTCCATTACCGCTCCCCGTGGTCCCACCACCGCTCCGCCCAGCACCCTGCCCTGACCGTCCAGATATTTGGTCGCCGAATGAATCACCAAGTCCGCTCCGAGTTTCAGCGGCTGCTGCAGTGCCGGTGTACAAAAACAATTGTCCACCGCCAGCAGCGCACCCGCGCTTCTGGCTACCGCCGCCAGCGCCGCGATATCCGCGATCTCGGTAAGCGGGTTGGACGGGGTCTCGACAAACAGCAGCTTGGTGTCCGGGCGCAACGCCCCCTCCCAGGCGGCGACACTGGCGCCGGCGACGAAGGTGGTCTCCACGCCGAATTTGCCCAGGATGTTGGAGAACAGTTGCACCGTAGAGCCGAATACACTGGCCGAGCACAGCACATGGTCGCCCGCCTTGAGCACGGTCATGGCCGTCGCCAGTATCGCGGACATGCCCGAGGCAGTGGCAACGCAGGCCTCGGCGCCTTCGAGGGCCGCGAGGCGCTCCTGGAAAGCGCTCACCGTGGGGTTGGTGAAGCGCGAATAAATATTGCCTTCCGCGCCGCCGGTGAATCGCGCCGCCGCCTGGGCTGCGTTCTCGAACACAAAACTCGAGGTGAGATACATCGCCTCGGAATGTTCGCCGAACTGGCTGCGGTGGATGCCGGTGCGCACCGCCAGGGTATCGAATTCGCTTGTGTCTGCCATGATTCCGCCCGGTCAAAATGCAAAAAACCCGCCTAGCTTTGGCTAAGACGGGTTTCCCACGCTTTAGCTGTATTTGTTTGCCGGTCGGTGAACCAGGAACCGGCTGCGCCCGCAAGCTATGCTTCAAATCGGCGCAGCGCTACGTTACTACCGTAGCGCGAAGGTGTCAATCAACACCCTTCTAATCCGTCTCCACCAACCCCAAGTCCAGCTGGGTGCTGCGCACGTCTTCGGAGGACTGCTCGCGAGCACAGTTACGGTGGTTTTCCACGCTATCGAGGTATTCCCGCGTTACGTCGCCGGTGATGTAGCGGCCGTCAAAACAGGAGGTTTCGAACTCCGTGAGCCGCGGGTTGGCCTCGCGCACCGCGGCCTTGAGCGCATCCAGGTCCTGGTAGATAAGCGCGTCGGCGCCTATTTCGCGCGCGATCTCCTCGTCGCTGCGGCCGTTGGCGATCAATTCCTGGCGCGTAGGCATGTCGATGCCGTAGACGTTGGGATAGCGCACCGGCGGCGCGGCCGATGCGAAGAACACCCGATTGGCACCGGACTCGCGCGCCATCATCACGATTTCGTGGCTGGTGGTGCCGCGCACGATGGAGTCGTCGACCAGCAGCACGTTCTTGCCCTTGAATTCCATCGCCACTGCGTTGAGTTTCTGCCGCACCGATTTTTTGCGTTCCCTCTGGCCGGGCATGATAAAGGTGCGGCCGATGTAGCGGTTCTTGACGAAGCCTTCACGGTAGGACAAACCCAGATTCAGGGCCAATTGCATCGCGCTGGGACGGCTCGAATCCGGAATCGGAATCACCACGTCGATGCCCAGATGCGAATACTGGGTCCTGATTTTTTCCGCCAGCTGCTCGCCCATGTGCAGTCGCGTCTCGTACACCGACACCCCGTCCATGAGCGAATCCGGGCGCGCCAGGTAGACATACTCGAAAATGCAGGGGTTGAGCGAGGTCGTCCCCGCGCACTGACGGCTGTAGAAATTACCGTCTTCGTCGATAAATACGGCCTCGCCCGGCGCAACGTCACGCACAATCTGGAAGCCCAGGGTGTCCAGGGCGACTGACTCCGACGCCACCAGGTATTCATAGCCCTTGCCGGTGTCAACGCGCCCGATCACCAGCGGCCGTATGCCGTAGGGGTCGCGGAACGCGACCAGACCGTAGCCGGCGATCATCGCCACCACGGCATAGGCGCCGCGGCAGCGCCGGTGTACGGCGGCCACTGCGGTAAAGATGATTTGCGGATCGAGCTTGTAATTGGTCGAAGCTTCCTGCAGTTCGTGCGCAAGCACGTTCAGCAGCACCTCTGAATCCGAGTTCGTATTGATGTGGCGCAGATCCTGGCGGAACATCTCCTGCTTCAGGCTCTCCGAATTGGTGAGGTTGCCGTTGTGGCCGAGCACTATGCCGAACGGCGAGTTGACATAGAAAGGCTGCGATTCGGCGGCGCTGGAAGCCGAGCCCGCAGTGGGATAGCGGCAATGTGCAATGCCCATATTACCGGGCAAAGCGCGCATGTTGCGGGTATGAAATACGTCGCGCACCAGGCCCCCGCCCTTGTGCATGTGAAAGGTTTGTCCCTCGGAGGTGGCGATGCCGGCCGCATCCTGGCCGCGATGCTGCAGCACCAGCAGCCCGTCGTAGAGCAACTGGTTCACCGGAGTCCTTGCCACTACACCGAGAATCCCGCACATGGTTTCACCTGTAACGGATGCGTTGCGCCAAATCTTTCGGTAGCGCCGGCCTCGCAGCCAGCACCGCAGTTTCAACCGGGCCGGACAGCGCGGCCTCGCGCCAGAACGACTCCTTCGGCAAGCTGGTCAACCCGGCGAACATTACACCGATGAACACAATCACCGCCCCGCGAACGAACCCGAACAAGGCGCCTACGGCGCGGTCGGTAAAACCAAGGCCTGCCGCATGAAACAGCTTGGCCAGCAGTAAGCCGACCGTTCCAGACAGCAGCAGCACACCGAGAAAAATCACCAGGTAAGCGATGACCACCCTCAGCATATGCGACAAACTCGCAGGCAGCCACTGCGCCAGTTCCTGTGCAAACAGCCCCGACAGTATCAGCGCCGCTGCCCATCCCGCCAGCGCGGTGATTTCCCTCACCACCCCACGAAATAGCGCCAGCAGCATCGACAGACCGACGATGATGACTACGGCATAGTCAAACCATGTCATCGGCTTACGACGGCACCGGGCTTGAGTCCCATCTTCTCCAGCTTGGCACGCGCCTTCTCCGCAGCCTCCTTGCTCGCAAAAGGCCCGGCGCGCACGCGCGTCAGCTCGCCCTTGCTGGTCTTGACCGGCTCAGTATATGACTTAACCCCGGCCGCAGAAAGCTTGCTGCGCATCTGCTTTACGTTTGCCTCATCGGCGAATGCGTCGAGGGCCACGACCCAGGCCTGGTCATTAAGTGCCGCCCTTGCGCGCAACTCTTCGGCCTTGCTTTGCGACTTGGGCGCCTCCTTCGCTGGCGCCGGTTCTGCATTGGCCTCTAGCGTAGCCGCCTTGACCGCAGCAGGTGGCTCGGCTTTCACCGGCGCAGGCTTGGCTTTTGCCTCAGGGGCAGACGCGGCGGGCATGGCGGGGGCGGGCGAAACGACACCGGATTTGAAGCCGCTGGATTCCTGGTTGGGGATCTGCACGCTGAGCGGCGGGCCGGCCGGCCCCGGCTCCTTGTCCAGAATGAGCGGCAGTATGATGACGACGAAAGTCACCAAGGCGATGGCGCCGACCAGGCGGCGACGGGCTCGCCGTTTCAGCTGCAGGGCTTCTTCGCTTTCGGCCATCTACGCCTTTGCATACATTGCTAATTCAGGGGGCCAAGGTGGCAAAGGACGGGCCCCTCCCGCCCTTCATGCTCCGCCAAGCCGCTTCGGCAACGCTGAAACGACCTCTAGCGCTTCCCCCGGGCAGCGATTACATCCGCCACGGTAAGGAAGGATCCGAACACAAGGATTCTATCATTTTCGGCGGCGCCGCTGCGCGCAGCTGCATAGGCGGTCGCTGGATTTTCGAACTCGCGCACCGCGTTCACCCCCGCCTGACGCAGCGCCTGCGCCAATTCGGCCGCCTGCGCGCCCCGCGGCGGTGGCAGGCTGCAGACGAACCAACGGTCTATGTACTTTGCCAGCACGCTCACCACACCGAGTATATCCTTGTCCCGCAGCATGCCGAATACAGCCGAGGTGCCGGAGCAGGGCTCTAGATCCGACAGATTTTGCGCGAGCACTGCGGCTGCCTGCGGGTTGTGCCCCACATCGAGCACCAGCGCGGGGTGTCCCGGCAGCAGCTGAAAACGCCCGGGCAATTCCACCTCGGCCAAACCCTGGCGCAGTTGGCGC
This sequence comes from Burkholderiales bacterium, assembly GCA_014860395.1. Classification (GTDB taxonomy): domain Bacteria; phylum Pseudomonadota; class Gammaproteobacteria; order Burkholderiales; family SG8-39; genus 2-12-FULL-64-23. The sequence continues at coordinate 15,930 of JACZJU010000048.1, forward strand.
TCGGACACGGGCAGACGCTCGCGCAGCGTGTCCAATGCCGCCAGCGCAGCGCTCGCGTTCTGCAGCTGTATCTTGCCGCGTAGCGCTGGGCAGGGCAAGCCGGACTTCCTGCCCGCCGGCCCCCGGAACGACCAGAGTTCGCCCTCGTCCTGGTAGCCGAAATCCTGCCCGATGCGCAGCAATCGGGCACCCACCGCCTGCGCCTGTGCCGCTACCGACGGCGGCGCCGCCGGGTCGGCGAGCACGGCCGGTTTTTCGGCGCGGAAGATGCCTGCTTTTTCATGACCGATGGCTTCGAGCGTGGTGCCGAGGTAATCCATGTGGTCCATGCCGATGCTGGTGATGATGGCGCAATCGGCATCAAAGGCATTCACCGCGTCCAGGCGCCCGCCCATACCGACCTCAAGCACCAGCACGCCCACGGCGCTGCGCAGAAAGAGATCCACTGCGGCGAGCGTGCCGAATTCGAAATAAGTTAGCCGATTATCGCCACTTTGCTCTGTCCTGGCAGCCTCCACCCGCGCGAACGCGGCAGCGAGCGCCGCATCATCGACCTCCCGCCGGGCGATGCGCACGCGCTCGTTGTAGCGCAGCAGATGTGGCGAAGTGTAGAGGCCGACGCGATAGCCGGCCGCCGTGAGGATCGCCTCCAACATGGCGCAGGTCGAACCTTTGCCGTTGGTGCCGGCGACCGTGATAACAGGCACCGCAGGCGCGAGACCCATCGCGACGCGCACGCGACCGACCCGCTCCAGCCCGAGGGCGATGGTCTGCGGATGCTGCCGCTCGATGTAGGCGAGCCAGCCGGCGAGGTCTTTGGGCAAATTGAAACGCCGAGGAATTCAGGCGCTCTCTGGCGCGATGCGCAGCAACAGCGTAATCAGCTGCGCCAACCGGTCGCGCATCTGGCGTCGGTCGACGATCATGTCGATAGCGCCTTTTTCCAGCAGGAACTCGGCGCGCTGAAAACCTTCAGGCAATTTCTCGCGCACGGTCTGTTCGATCACGCGCGGGCCGGCGAATCCGATCAGCGCCTTGGGCTCAGCGATGATTACGTCGCCGAGCATGGCGAAACTCGCCGACACGCCGCCCATGGTGGGATCCGCAAGCACTGAAATGAAAGGCAGTCTGCGCGCGCTGAGCTGCGTCAGCGCCGCGGTGGTCTTGGCCATCTGCATCAGCGAGAGCAGCCCCTCCTGCATGCGTGCGCCGCCGGTGGCGGTGAAACATACGAACGGCAGGTTCTGCTCCACGCACACCTGCACGCCGCGCACGAAACGCTCGCCCACCACCGAACCCATCGATCCACCCATGAATTCAAACTCGAATACGGCCGCAACCAGGGGAACGGTTTTGATTGCGCCTTGCATCACCACCAATGCGTCAGTCTCGCCGGTCTGCCGCTGCGCATCCGCAAGGCGGTCGCCATAGCGCTTGCTGTCCTTGAACTTGAGGCTGTCCACCGGCAACACCTCGGCACCTATCTCGAACCGGCCCTCCGGATCGAGCAGCATGTCTATGCGCGCGCGCGCGGAAAGCCGGTTATGGTAATTGCACTTCGGACAGACATTGAGGTTCTTTTCCAGATCGGTGGCGTACAGCACCGCGTCGCAGGACCCGCATTTGATCCATAGCCCCTCGGGCACGGCGCGCTTGCTCGGGCCGATCGAGCGCTTGATCTTGGGCGGCAGCAGTTTCTGCAACCAGCTCATTTTGCATCCAGCGCTGCGCGTATGCCCTGCAGGAACCGGCTCGCGTACAGCACCTGTTCGCCCGCCGGAGCAGCTTCCATCTGCTGAATAATGGCACTGCCGATGACCACCGCGTCGGCCAAGGCCGCGACAGCCTTGGCCGTGGCGGCGTCGCGGATACCGAACCCTACGCCCACCGGCAGCTTGGTCTCGCGCCGGATCCTAGGAATCTTCTCGGCCACCTCGGTCAGATCGAGGTGCCCTGCCCCGGTAACGCCTTTCAGCGAAACGTAGTAGAGGTAGCCGCTGGCAAGCCGAGACACCTGCGCAATGCGTGCGTCGCTCGAGGTCGGTGCAAGCAGGAAGATCAGGTCCATGCCGTGGCTGCGCACGAGACCAGCGAAGGACTCGCACTCCTCCGGCGGATAGTCCACCACCAGTACGCCGTCCACGCCGGCTTGCTGCGCCTCTTCGACGAAGCGCTCCGCCCCCATCGCCTCAATCGGATTGGCATAGCCCATCAGCACCACCGGCGTAGCCTTATTCGTGGCGCGAAACCCGCGCACGAATCCAAGCACCCCGTCCAATCCCACGCCGTGACGCAGAGCACGATCGCTGGCACGCTGGACCACCGGGCCATCGGCCATGGGATCGGAGAACGGCACGCCGAGTTCGATTACGTCCGCGCCTGCTTCGACCAGCGCATGCATCAGCGGCACCGTCATGCCGGGCTCCGGATCGCCGGCGGTGACGAAGGGGATCAGCGCCTTTCGGTGGCTCCGGGCAAGTTGCTCGAATGTGGCCTGGATGCGCGACATTAGGATTTCACAATACAGAAGTAAGACTTGCCGCCGCGCGCTTCACGCGTTGGTTGCCGTTCACTGCCTTGGCAACGCGCTTTTCCACAATGGCGAAATAGTCGGGGTTGAGTTCGAAACCGATGAAATTGCGTCCGTGGCGGATCGCCGCCGCCGCCGAAGTGCCGCTGCCCATGAACGGGTCGAGCACGACGCCGCGCGCCGGGCAGCTCGCCAGCACCATGCGCTCAATGATTTCCAGCGGCTTTTGCGTCGGATGGTCCTCACGCTCGGCATGTTGGCGATGCAGACGCGACACGCTCCACACGTCCTTGGGGTTATAGCCTTCTTCCAGCCATTTCTTGCCGACGAATATGGAGCGCGAGCGCGCCTTCTTGGTTTCGGCGTCATAAGGAATGCGCACGGCATCGACATCGAAGTGGTAGTCGCGCGACTTGACGAAAAAGCCGATGTTGTCGTGCACCGAGGAAAATTTGCGCGTGCTGCCGCCCATGCTCGGGACCCTGCGGTCCCAGATGATTTCGTTCACCATGGCAAGCCGGGTCTTGAGATAGCTGAAGACTTCCGGGCTGTGCTGCCAGGTGAGAAACACGTACAGGCTGCCGTTCGCCTTCAACTTGGGCACAACGGCGTCGATCCAGCGCCGGCTCCAGGCGAGATACTCATCCGCGGCCAGACGATCGGAATCGTTGCCGTAGTCCTTGCCCAGGCCATAGGGCGGATCGGCAATAACCAGATCCACGGAGGCGTCGGCAACTTGGCCAATCCCGGCCACGGCATCCTCGTTGTAGAGCAGCGCGCTCATTCCGATCCCGGTCAGAACTGTATGCCGGACTTCTCGGCAACCGTGTGCATGTCCTTGTCGCCGCGGCCGGACAGGTTGACCAGCAATAGCTTGTCTTTCGGCATGCCCGGCGCGATTTTCGCCGCATGCGCCAGCGCATGGCTGGATTCCAGCGCCGGGATGATGCCCTCGTAGTGGCACAGGTCGTGAAACGCCTTGAGCGCTTCGTCGTCGGTGATGGTTACGTATTCGGCGCGGCCCGTGTCCTTCAGCCAGGCGTGCTCCGGCCCTACGCCCGGGTAGTCCAGGCCAGCGGAAATCGAGTGGGTCTCGATGATCTGTCCGTGCTCGTCCTGCAATAGATAGGTGCGGTTGCCATGCAGCACCCCGGGCCGCCCGGCGGTCAGGGAAGCCGCGTGCTTGCCGGTGGCGAGCCCGAAACCTGCCGCCTCCACACCGATCAAACGCACGCCATCGACCGGGATATAGGGGTAGAAGATGCCCATCGCATTGGAGCCGCCGCCGACGCAGGCGATGACCGCATCCGGATGACGCCCCGCGAGTTCGGGCATCTGCTGCAGGCATTCCTCGCCAATGACCGACTGAAAATCGCGTACCATCATCGGGTAGGGATGCGGCCCGGCGACCGTGCCGATGATGTAATAGGTGTTGTGGATATTGGTGACCCAGTCGCGCATTGCTTCGTTCAGCGCGTCTTTCAGCGTCTTCGACCCCGATTCCACCGGAACCACGCTGGCTCCCAGGATTTTCATGCGGTGCACGTTCGCCGCCTGGCGCCTGATGTCCTCCGATCCCATGTACACCACGCATTCCAGGCCGTAACGGGCCGCGACCGTTGCCGAGGCCACGCCATGCATGCCGGCACCCGTTTCGGCGATGATGCGCGCCTTGCCCATGCGCCGCGCGAGCATGGCCTGCCCTAGCGTATTGTTGATTTTATGGGCGCCGGTATGGTTTAGGTCTTCGCGCTTGAGATAGATCTGCGCCCCGCCGAGCAACTCCGACCAGCGCTTGCAGTGGTAGACCGGGCTCGGACGACCGACGTAGTGCTTGAGGTCATAGCGGAACTCGGCGATGAACTCCGGATCACTGCGGTATTTTTCGTACGCGACGCGGAGTTCATCCAGCGCCTGAATCAGGGTTTCGGCAACAAATATGCCGCCGTAGGGACCGAAATGTCCGTGGCTGTCCGGCAGATCATGCATTTTCATTCTTTACTCCCGTTACGAAGGCCGCGATCTTCGCGGCGTCCTTGACCCCTTTTGCCGCTTCCACGCCACTGGACACGTCCACCGCCCAAGGCCGGGCTTGGCGCACGGCCGCGCCCACGTTGTCCGGCGTAAGCCCGCCCGAGAGTATGACGGGTCTGGCCAGATCGCGTGGGATCAACTTCCAGTCGAAAGACTCGCCGGTGCCACCGTATAGCTGGTCATGGTAGGCGTCCAACAGCCAGCCCTGCGCCTCATGATAGGGCGACAGGTATTGTACCAAATCGGTCTCCGGCCTGACCCGCGCGGCCTTGATGTACGGCAGGCCGAAGCTGCCGCAGAAATCGGGCGCTTCGTCGCCATGGAACTGCAGCAGGCCGATAGGGCAGCCGCGCAGCACCGACTCGACTTGATCCCGCGTCGGATCGACGAACAGGCCGACCACGGTGACGAATGGCGGAACTGCCGCAGTAATCGCGCGCGCCTGATCGAGGCGCACGCATCGCGGACTGCGTGCATAGAACACCAGTCCGATGGCGTCGGCGCCCAATTGCGCTGTGGCGCGCGCATCCTCCACCCGCGTGATGCCGCAAATTTTGACTCGTGTCCTCACACCAATACCTGCTCCGGAAAAGCAATTCGACTGGATTCGAAGGCGGGCAGCCCCCACCCGGGCGCGTATTCCACTCCCGCGAGATACAACCCATCCGGGGAAAACGTCGGTGCCGCCCGACAGCGATCGCGGCCAGCCAGCACTTCGGCCATCCAGCCCGGAGGATACTTCCGCTTGCCCACGTACACCAGGCAACCGACGATATTGCGCACCATGTGATGCAGAAAGCCGTTGGCGGTGAATTCGAAACGCAGGTGGGCGCCGCGTTGTTCCAGTGTCCAGGAGCGCAATGTGCGCACCGGGCTCTTCGCCTGGCACTCGCTGGAGCGAAATGCGCTGAAATCGTGCTCGCCGGCAAGATGGCCCAGCGCCGAGCGCATCGCATCCGCATCCAGCGGCAGATGGAACCAACCCACCCGGCCGTGGTGCAGCGCCGGCCGCACCGGATGGTTGTAGAGCACATAGCGGTAGGTACGCGACACGGCCGAGTAGCGCGCATGAAAATCGTCGGCCACCGGCGCGGCCCATTGCACCGCCACAGCTTGCGTCAGCAGCGTGTTGACGCCGCGCACCCATGCCGACTCCGGGCGCACTGCGGCGGTCTCGAAATGCGCCACCTGCGCCAAGGCGTGCACACCGGCATCGGTGCGGCCGGCTGCTGCAAGGCGCACGCGCTCGCCGCCAATGGACGCAAGCGCGCGCTCCAGGTGATCCTGGACGGTATCGCCGGAAGGCTGCGACTGCCAGCCGTGGAAACGGCTGCCGTCGTACTCTATGCCAATTGCGATTTTCATGATTCCCGGTTCAATCAGCGCTGGGCTTGAAGCACAATATGCAGCACCAGCCTTTCGAACAGCTTGCGCCAGGTCACGCGGGTCCATCAAAAACAAAACCCCGGGACCAGCCCGGGGTTGACTTATTCTTCCGAAGTGTCAGCCCAGGGCTGCGAGCATGTTTTGCGCTTGCTGCTGCTGGGCCGTGTCGCCTTCCTTCAGCACTTCGTCGAGCAGTTCGCGCGCGCCTTCCATGTCGCCCATCTCCTGATAGGCTTTGGCCAGATCGAGCTTGGTTGCCACCTCCTGCCAATGCGCGTCCGGCGATAGAGCCGCCTCGCCCGGCGCGCCGAGATCCAGGCTGATCGAAGACAGATCCAGTGGTGCCGATGTTGCCTCTTCTTTCTGCTCCGGCAGATTCAGATTGAAGTCGAAATCGACCCCACTCTCACCCGCGGCGGCCTCTGTGGCAGGAGATTTCGGGACTTCGATCGCCGGAACCTCCGTAGCCTCGGACGCGGGAACACCCTGCGCCTCGGGCGTGGAACCCGCCGGGAGCTCAAGCGCGGGGGGCTCCGGAGACTCAGGTTCAGGCACCGCCGGGAGTTCAAGGGCGGGCGTCTCAGAGGGCACCTCGGGTACGGCTGCTTCCGGAGTCTCCGAGGCAGGAGTCTCAGGGGCTTCGAGGGCGCTAGCCTCTGGGGACTCGGGCTCGGCGAAAGCCCTCGAAGGTGCAGACTCTTCCGCAGCATCGGGCAGTTCAAAATCGAAATCGATGGACGCAGTCGCGTCGGCCGGAGTATCAGCCGCCGCGTTCTCCGAACCGGGCGCGTCCGAGGACCGCTGCTCCGCTTCGGCAGACTCGGACTTCTTCTCCTCGCCACCGCCCAAGTCCAGATCGAAGCCAAGATCGGCAGCCGCTTCCGGCTCGGCTTCCGCTGCAGGCTCCGACGGTGGGGCATCAGACTTCTCAGGTTCGCTCAGGCCTAGATCGAAATCCAATCCCGCGGAAACTTCCGTCTCGGCGGCACCTTCCGCTGCAGCCTCCGGCGGCTCGGTCTGCTCGGGCTCGCCCAAGCCGAGATCAAAATCCAACCCCGGCGAAGATTCCGCCTTCCCGCCCGTCTCGAGCACAATATCCGGAGCGCGCTCTGTCCCGGAAACAACTTGTGTATCGATGACAGCATGGGCCTCGGCTTGGCTGCCGCCATAGAGCGGATTTCCCGGGTCAAGCTGAGCACCGAGGGCAGCAGCTTTATCCCAGTCTGCCCCCGCTCCCCCGGTGGCAGCTTGCAGCTCAGCCGCCACAACCGCAAATGCCTTGGCATCTTTGCGGTTGGCGTAAATCTCCAGCAATTTGGCGCGTATCGGCTGACGCGACGGATCCTTGGCCAACGCCTCCTTGAGGATCTCCTCGGCCTGCATATCCCGGCCATAAGCCATGTAGACGTCGGCCTCGGCGATGGGATCGACTTCCTCGACGTCGCTCGCCGTTGCGGCGCCACTCGGGCCGAATTCGGTCTGACTCTCGCCAGCGCCCGTGTCGATCTTGGCGCCGGCGCCAAACACGGAGTCGGTTGCCAGGTCAGGCGCAACCATTACGCTGCTTTCCATTTTCTGCAGGCTCTTCTTGCGCCGCCAGGCGTAATAGAAATAGCCGGCGAACAGGAGCACCAGGAAACCCCCACCGCCGTAAAGGGCCAACTCGTTGCCGAGAATTTCATCGAGCAAGCTCGGTTCTGGCGCAGGCGGCGGCGGAGGCGGCGCAACCTTGCGTGGTGCCTGGGGTGCCGCAGGCTTAGGCGCAGGAGGAGTGGGCGCCGCCTTTGCTGCCTCTTCGACTTTGGCCGGTTCATCTGCTTTGGCCGGCTCCGGCGCCTTCTGCGCCTCCACCGGTTTCGCTGGCGCCGGTTCCGGCGCCTTGGCGGGCTCGACCGGTTTAGCCGCGCCGGCCTTGGCTGCCTGCTGCTGCAACTGCGCGCCGGGGGCGCTTTTGAGTTCTAGCAGTTTCTGCATGTCCTGCAGATTCTTCTCGAGCATCGCGATGCGCTCGTTCGCCTCCTTGATCTCCTTCTCTTTCGCGAACAAGTCTTCCTGCAACCCTTGCGGGCTGCGCTTGGCACCAGGCTTGCCCGCCTCCTCCGTCTGCGAAAGCTTGAGCTGGTCCTTGGCCTCCTTGGCCGCCGCCGGCTTGTCTTCTACCCTGGCCGTAATCTTGCCGCTCACGCTTTGGCGACGTTCGTCTGCGCGCTCGGGTGCTGCGGCCACGGCGGCGCCCAACTTGCGCCGATATTCGTTGAAATCGGCAGCCTGCGCCAGGATCGTTCGCGTAGCCTCTTCCTGATCGACTGAAGCGGCTACCTCCATGTCGGGAATATTGAGTATCTTTCCGGCACGAATGCGGTTGATGTTGTCGCCGTCGAATTGATCCGCATTACTGCGATACAACGCTATCAGCATTTGCTGCAAGCTGACACTGTCCGGTCTGTTGGCGTTCGCAATCTTGGTCAGGGTATCGCCGCGCTTCACCTGATAGCTTGCAACGGCCTTCGGTGCTGCCTCCTTCGGTGCAGCAGCGCTGGGGGCTGCTGCCTTCGGCGCTACCGGCTTCGGTGCTATTGCCTTCGGCGCTGCCGATTCTGGGACGCGGGCGGCGCGTGGCGCGGCCATGCCGGACGGGCGAGCGTCCGGCAGCGGTTGCTTTGGCATCTCCACAGACTTGATCTCTGGCGCCTCCGTAACCGGCGTAGCCATCGCGGGCGCGGCCTGCGGCGGCTTGTATTCGGGGGGGTCGAGCAGGAAGGTATATTCGCGCACCAGACGGCCAGTGGCCCAATCGAGCTCGACCATCAGGTCAAGGAACGGCTCGTTGATTGGCTGCCCCGAACTTAGGACGACGACATAACGATCTTCGCTGCGCTGTTCGATGCGGAATTTGACCGACAGCAGCGCGCCGCTATACTCGATGTTGGCTTTTCGAAATACGTCTGCAGGCGGCAGGCGCACGCTAAGATTATCTGCCTCGCCCTTTTGCAAAGCGAGCAGTTCGATCTCGGCCTTCAAAGGTTGTCCCAAGGCGGAAAATACAGTCAGCTTACCGAGGCCAGCGGCTGCTGCCAGCGACGGCAGCAACAGTAGTGCCAAAGCCAACGCGCTTGTTCTTATGACGGATTTACCCACCTTCCACCCCTGCAGACGTTTGTGGATTAACTAAATTAACATCATAGCCTTAGCCTTGCAAGCTAATCTTTCTTGTCATGAAAGTGCCTCAAGCCGGATATTTTTCAAACAAAAACCCGAACTCGGCTAGGCTTTTACCCCTGCCCTGGCGCTCGCCGCCGAGGTTTTCGGCTTCGCAGCAACCGCGTCCCTGGCAAGCAGGACACGCAGCATGCGCCGCAAAGGCTCCGCCGCACCCCACAGCAGCTGATCGCCGACCGTAAACGCGGATAGGTACTGTCCACCCATGTTTAGCTTACGCAGTCGCCCCACGGGCACGCTCAGGCTGCCGGTCACTCTCGCCGGCGTAAGCTCGCTAATGCTCGCATCACGCCTGTTCGGGATCACTTTCACCCAATCGTTGGCCGAGGCAAGTATGGCCTCGATCTCGGTTAACGGCAGATCGCGCGTAAGCTTGATCGTGAGCGCCTGGCTGTGGCAACGCATGGCGCCGATGCGCACACAAAGTCCGTCGATCGGGATCGGCCGGTCCTCGCGGCCGAGAATCTTGTTGCCCTCGGCCTGGCCTTTCCATTCCTCGCGGCTCTGGCCGTTATCCATTTCCTTGTCAATCCAGGGAATCAGGCTGCCGGCGAGCGCAACCCCGAAATTCTCCTTGGGTAGCGCATCGCCGCGCAGCGTGTCGGCCACCCGGCGGTCGATCTCCAGGATGGCGGACGCAGGATCGGCCAGCAACTCAGCGGCCGAAGCGTGAGCTGCACCCATCTGCGCGAGCAGCTCGCGCATGTTCTGTGCGCCCGCGCCCGAAGCCGCCTGATAGGTCATCGCCGTCATCCATTCGATCAGCCCTTCCTTGAACAGGCCGTGCAAGGCCATCAGCATCAGACTGACGGTGCAGTTGCCGCCGATGTAGTTCTTCACGCCGCGCGCCAGCGCATCCTCGATCACCTGCATGTTCACCGGATCCAGAATGATGACTGCGTCGCTTTTCATGCGCAGCGCGGAAGCCGCATCGATCCAGTAGCCATCCCAACCGACGGCACGCAGCTTCGGATAAACCTCATTGGTGTAATCGCCGCCCTGGCAGGTGACGACCGCATCCATCCGCTTCAAGTCCGCGATGGATGATGCGTCCTTGAGCGGCTCCTTGCTCTCGCCGGGACCTTTGCCACCCACATTGGAGGTGGTAAAAAACACCGGGTCGATAAGGGCGAAATCGTTTTCCGCGCGCATGCGGTCCATCAGTACCGAACCCACCATGCCGCGCCAGCCGACAAAGCCTATTTTTTTCATGACAAGATTCCTGATGTAAATGTTTAGATTGTAGTCGCTAGGGAAAAAACAGCCAGGGGCTAGAAGACAGCGGACATGGGCATGACCTATAGCTTCGGAGGCTTCCTCTTCCCTGATTACAGCGCCGCCACCACCGCATCGCCCATTTTCACGGTGCCGACCTTTTCCGCTCCCGGCCGGTGAATATCGGCAGTACGCAGTCCGCGCTCCAGTACCTTGGCCACAGCGGCCTCGATGCGATTCGCCGCCTGGTCCTGGTTGAAACTGTAGCGCAGCATCATCGCCGCCGACAGGATGGTCGCCAGCGGATTCGCCACGTCCTTGCCGGCGATATCGGGCGCCGAGCCGTGGATGGGTTCGTACAGGCCCTTGTTGTTCGCATCGAGCGACGCCGAGGGCAGCATGCCGATCGAGCCGGTGAGCATGGACGCCTCGTCCGAAAGAATGTCGCCAAACATGTTGCCTGTGACAATGACGTCGAATTGCTTGGGGTCGCGCAAGAGCTGCATCGCCGCGTTGTCGACGTACATGTGCGACAGTTCCACACCCGCGTATTCCAGCGCAACTTCGGTCACAACCTCGCGCCACAGCTGCGACGTCTCGAGTACATTGCACTTGTCCACCGAACACAGTCTCTTCGTGCGTTTCATCGCCGCACGAAAGCCCGCATGGGCGATGCGCCGGATTTCGGATTCGCTATAGCGCATGGTGTCAAAACCCTCGCGCTCGCCGTTTTCCAGCTTGCGCATGCCACGAGGCTGACCAAAATAGATGTCGCCGGTGAGTTCGCGCAGAATGAGGATGTCCATCCCCGACACCACCTCCGGCCGCAGGCTGGAAGCTTCAACCAGTTGCGGAAAAACCTTGGCCGGGCGCAGATTGGCGAACAGGCCCAGTTCCTTGCGCAAGCCCAGAATGGCTTGCTCCGGACGCTTGGCGCGCGGCAACTGGTCGTATTGCCAACCGCCCACGGCGCCGAACAGGATGGCGTCGGCTTCGCGAGCCAGCTTCAGCGTGGCCGCGGGCAATGGATCACCCGCAACGTCGTAAGCAGCGCCGCCTACCGGCGCCTGCTCGATTTCCAGCTTGAGGCCGTCTTTGGCCAGCGCGCCCAGCACTTTGATCGCCTGCGCAACGATTTCCGGGCCGATGCCGTCACCGGGGAGTACTGCAATTTTCATTATTTCACTCGGAAGAATATCTAAGATCAGCCGAACAGCCAGGGTTGCTCGGTGCGGCGGCGCGCCTCGAACGCGCGAATCTTGTCAGCGTGGCGCAACGACAATCCTATATCGTCAAGGCCGTTCAACAAGCAGTGCTTCCTGTGTGCATCGACGTCGAACGCGATCTGCGTGGCGCCGTCTGGCGTTATCACCATCTGCCGCTCCAGGTCGATGGTCAGCTTGTAGCCGGGGAAGGCATTCACCTCGTTGAACAGATGGTCGATACGCATCTCGGTGAGCACGATCGGCAGCAAGCCATTCTTGAAGCAGTTGTTGTAGAAGATATCGGCGAACGAAGGCGCGATGACCGCGCGAAAGCCGTAATCGACCAGTGCCCATGGCGCGTGTTCGCGGCTGGAACCGCAACCGAAATTCTTGCGCGCGAGCAGTATGCTCGCCCCCTTGTAGCGCGGCTGGTTCAGCACGAAGTCCGGATTCAGCGGTCGCTTCGTGTTGTCCATGCCAGGTTCGCCCACGTCCTGATAGCGCCAGGCGTCGAACAGATTGGGGCCGAAGCCCGAGCGTTTGATCGACTTCAGAAACTGCTTCGGGATGATCGCATCGGTGTCGACGTTAGCGCGGTCGAGCGGCGCCACAATCCCGTTCAATACAGTAAATTTTTCCATACGAGCCTATTTCAAAATGAGAGGACACGTCCCCTCAAACTCCCCTAAATTGGGGGCCATTTCGGAAGCTCTGAAATGGCCTCTAAGCTATTTCTTCGCGGCGCGCTCGATCGCCTCGCCGCCCTGCTTCAGATCCTTGCCCACGCCTTGCATCGTATTGCAGCCGCTCAATACCAGCGCCGCGACCAGCGACAGCAAGACAATACTGCCCTTACGCATAACCCTCTCCCCTATTTCCAATTTCGCACGTCGACAAAATGCCCGGCAATCGCGGCGCCCGCAGCCATTGCGGGGCTGACCAGATGCGTGCGCCCGCCGGCGCCCTGGCGGCCCTCGAAATTGCGATTCGAGGTCGATGCGCAACGCTCGCCTGCTTCGAGGCGATCGGCGTTCATCGCGAGGCACATGGAGCAACCCGGTTCGCGCCACTGGAAACCGGACTCCCGGAACACGCGGTCCAGCCCTTCTTGTTCGGCCTGTGCTTTGACCAAGCCCGATCCCGGCACCACCAGCGCAAGGCGGACGTTGGAGGCGACACGCTTGCCCCGCACCATCGCCGCCGCAGCGCGCAGGTCCTCGATGCGCGAGTTGGTGCACGAACCGATGAACACCTTGTCCAGGCGTATGTCTTCGATGCGCGTATTCGGTTTCAGCCCCATGTAGATCAGCGCGCGCTCCATGCCTTCGCGCCGGGTCGGATCTTTTTCCTTTTCCGGATCGGGTACCCGCCCATCCACCGGCACCACCATTTCCGGCGAAGTGCCCCAAGTAACCTGCGGGCTGATGTCGCGCGCGTCCAAGCGCACGACGCGGTCGAATTGCGCGCCGTCGTCGGATGTTAGCGTGCGCCAGTAGGCCACGGCGCGGTTCCAGTTCTCGCCTGTCGGCGCGAACGTCCGCCCCTTGAGATAGGCAATCGTGACGTCGTCCACCGCCACCATGCCGGCGCGGGCGCCGGCCTCGATGGCCATATTGCAAAGCGTCATGCGCCCTTCCATGCTCAGGGCGCGAATGCTGCTGCCCGCAAACTCGATCGCGCTCGCGGTCCCACCGGCGGTGCCGATTCTGCCGATGATCGCAAGCGCCACATCCTTGGCGGTGACGCCGCGCGCGAGCGGGCCCTCCACCGAGACCAGCATGTTCTGCATCTTTTTTTGCACCAGGCACTGGGTCGCCAGCACATGCTCCACTTCCGAAGTGCCGATGCCGTGCGCGAGACAGGCGAACGCGCCGTGAGTGCTGGTATGCGAATCGCCGCACACCACTGTCATGCCGGGCAGCGTCGCGCCCTGCTCCGGACCGATCACATGCACTATGCCCTGACGCCGGTCGAGGAAAGGGAAATATACCTTGGCGCCAAATTCGCGGATATTCGCGTCTAGCGTTTCGACCTGCAATCGCGATATCGGGTCCTTGATGCCTTCGTTCCAGTCGGTGGTGGGGGTGTTGTGGTCGGCGGTCGCCACGATGGAATCGATGCGCCAGGGCTTGCGCCCGGCAAGTCGCAGGCCTTCGAATGCCTGCGGGCTGGTGACTTCGTGCACCAGATGGCGGTCGATATAAAGCAGCGCAGTGCCGTCGTCCTCGGCGTGGACTACGTGGCTCGCCCAAAGCTTGTCGTACAGGGTCTGCGGCATGATCTGGAACCGTGTTGAGTAGGATCGAATTATGCCACAGAAAACAGGGGTTTGGAGCGAGCAATGAAGCCAAAAAGGAGCGCGCGGCGGCGCTGGACGTGCCGAGACGCGAAGTTCAGTTCAGATATGCGCAGAGCGCACTTTCCAGTGCAGCAGCGCGTAACCGGCCAGCGCTGCAAACGCTGCGGTGCTGAAGGTCCATGCCGGGCCTATGCTGTCCCAGCCTAGACCGGAGAGCGCGCTGCCCAACACGCCGCCCGCGCCGAAAGACACCGACAGATAGATCGCCTGCCCGCGCACTTGATGCGCGCCCTGAAACCAGCGGTGTATCACCGTGACCGCGGCCGCATGGTAGGCGCCGAAACTCAGTCCGTGCAACACCTGTGCCGCTAACAGGACCGGGGCGGAATCCACACCCCAGCCGATCATCAGGAAGCGTGCGGCCGCCGCGGCGAAACATACGCGCAGGATTAGCGCGAGCGAATAGCGCCGCATCAGCGCCGGCATCAGCAGGAACACGATGATTTCAGCGATCACGCCTATGCTCCACATCCAGCCTACCGCCGCCTTGCTGTAGTCCTGCGCTACCAGGTAGATCGAGTAAAACGCATACAACGGCCCATGCGCAAGGCTCATCAAGAAACAAGCACCGAGCAGTGCCGCCACCTCCGGCCGCCGCAGAATGTTCCACACCGGTCCGGGCTCTGCGTGCTCGCTGCCGGCAGGCGCGTCCGGCACGACGAGCGCGCATGCCCAGCTCAACGCATAAGTCGCGAGCACCATCCACAACAGGCTCGCCACCGGCAGCACATCGAGCGCATAACCAACCAGCGTCACCGTGAGGATAAATCCGACCGACCCCCACAAACGGATGGATCCGTAGCTGCTGACCGCCCGACGCAGGTGCGACAAGGTCAACGACTCGGTGAGCGGCATTGACGCGCTGGTAAAGAAGCCGGTCGCAAGCAGCAAGGCGAACAGCCCCCAGAACGAGTGGACAAAGAAGAAGCCGGAGAAGCAGGCACCACCCAGCGCCAGCGTGATGACGATGATGCGCGCGCGCCGCCGTGTGCGGTCGGCGACCCAGCCCCAGAAATTCGGCCCGATCACCCGCGTCAGCGAGCCGAGCGAAAGCAGCACGCCGATCTGTGCCGCAGCCAGCCCCAGAGACGCCAGATACAGGCTGAAATACGGGGCAACGGCGCCGACATAGGCGAAGTAGGCGAAATAGAAGCCGGAAAGGCGCCAGTATGGAACGGACATCGGCAGCGACTTATGGGTAAAAGGATTCGGATGAAGGTGGCGCGCGATTGCAGGATAGGCAGGATAGCGTACTTCCCTGCCTCACTCACTCGCCGCCGGCCATCCCTGCCGGCGGTGGGGCGAAATTAGCCCCATCGGCCTCGCTGATGCACAAACGCGCATCCGTGTACATCATCCATTTGGACGATGCCCTTTCTCGCCGCCAACCCCTAGTATGCTGGCTAACGTTGCGCGAGTTGCATTGAATCCGTTGCAGCCGGCCCAGGAACGAGCTCCGGGATTTCTCCGCCGAAGCGGGCCGGCGCGGTTTCGAAACGGCAGGGTACTCCTCCCTTCGCCGGATTAGAGTCCGCACCTCGGATCGGGTGGCGCGTCCCACGGATGCGCTGCGGCTAGCTCGTTTCTGCCCTTGGGGCCCCTGCGCTGCAGGGGCCTCTTTTTGTTCACGCCCGGCGCAGTCGCGGCTAGGTATTTACCGCAAAATGAGGGGATACATCCCCTCATACTCCCCTAAGCCGGACAAGCTGGAACCAAGCACAGTGTCTCCGGCGGGGGAAAAGCCCTTATCCCACGAACAAGGGGGGATGCATCCCCCCTTGTTGATCCCCCCGCGGATGCATCGTCCCGATTTATCGAAATCTGTGCCATTTCTGTCAACTCTTGACTGATAAGAGACTAAATTAGAGGCCATTTCTTTTGTTCTGAAATGGCCTCTAAGCTTCTTCGGCATCGGGATCGTCTACCGACTTCGCCGCGTACTTCGCCGCGATCCTGGAATCCGCTACGCGCGCGGCGATTTTCGGCGTCGGCGTGTTTACATCCGCGTTCTGGGCGCGCTGCCTGAGCGCGTGGTCGGCCAGCACCAGCGCCAGCATTGCCTCTGCTATCGGCGTGGCGCGGATGCCGACGCAGGGATCGTGGCGGCCGTGGGTCTCTACGGTCACCGCCTCGCCTTTCTTGTTGATGGAACGGCGCGCGAGGCGAATGCTGGACGTCGGCTTGATCGCAAGGTTCACCAGCAGGTCCTGACCGGTGGAAATGCCGCCGAGCACGCCGCCGGCGTTGTTCGACAGGAATCCGTCGGGCGTGAGTTCGTCCGAATGCTCGCTGCCTTTTTGTTCGATCGATGCGAAGCCCGCGCCGATTTCCACGCCCTTCACCGCGTTGATGCCCATCATGGCGTAGGCGATGTCGGCGTCGAGCCGATCGTAGACCGGCTCGCCCCAGCCCACCGGCACGCCTTCGGCGATGACGGAGATTTTCGCGCCGCAGGAATCCCCCGATTTGCGCAGCGCGTCCATGTAGGCTTCCAGCGCCGGCACCGCAGCCATGTCCGGCACGAAGAACGGATTCCTGTCGACCGCGCTCCAGTCCGCAAGCGCTATCTTGTTCGGCCCGAGCTGCGACAGATAGCCACGCACAAGGATGCCGTACTTTTCCCTGAGCCATTTCTTCGCGATGGCGCCCGCCGCGACCCGCACCAGCGTTTCGCGCGCCGAGGCACGCCCGCCCCCCCGATAATCGCGAATGCCGTATTTCTGCCAATAGGTGTAGTCGGCATGCCCCGGGCGAAAGCTCTCGGCGATATTGCCGTAATCCTTGCTCTTCTGGTCTTCGTTGCGCACCAGCAAACCGATTGCGGTGCCGGTAGTCCGGCCTTCGAAGACACCGGAGAGTATTTCCACTCGGTCCGCCTCGCGCCGCTGCGTCACATGGCGCGAAGTGCCGGGCTTCCTGCGATCGAGTTCCTGCTGGATGTCGGCCTCGGAGAGCTCCATACCGGGCGGGCAACCGTCGACCACGCAACCGTAGGCAGGGCCATGCGACTCGCCAAACGAGGTGACGCAAAACAGTCTTCCCAGAGTGTTGCCGGACATTGTCTTCTCTCGCGGAATCGCCGTGTCGAGTTTAACATACCGCCTATTGCGGTCCGGCCGGCCGCGAGGAAGTCCGCTGAAGAAAATGTTTTGCAGCGGGCCGATTCAACACGGCACGAGGAGAGGGGCTCCTCGTTTTGCGCAGCTATGCCGGCGCATCCTTGATATACCCCTTGAGCATGCGGTTCTCGAACGCCTGCTCTTCCAGCATCGCCCTGGCCACGTCGTGAAACGAAAGCACGCCTATCAGCGTGTCACCGTCCATCACCGGCATATAGCGGATGTGGTGTTCCAGCATGACGCTGCGCAGTTCGTCCACTTCCACCCCCAGCGCAATGGTCCGCGGATTCTTCACCATGACGGCGTCCACCCGCAGGCCCTGGATAGAACCTTTATTCTTGTGCAAAGCCTGCAAGACTTCGCGAAAGGTGAGCATGCCCACCAGACTCCCCTGACTCATCACCACCAGCGAGCCGATGTCCTTCTCCGACATGATGCTGACCCCGTCGCTCACCATCTCGTCCGGGGCGGTAGTGATCAGCAGATTGCCTTTTATTCTGAGTATTTCCCGTAGTTGCATGGCGTCCTCCTCCACAAAGGGCGGATCCCAGTTTAGCAGGGCGTCGAAAAAAAGGGGGGCTCGCCCGCATTCCCTTCGCGTTCGCCGGTGCCTGTCCCGAACGGGTTATTTCGCCGGCCGGTTTACCAGCGCGATACCCGCACCGACGAGCAGCGCCGCGGCGAGGAACACTGCGCTCAGCGGCTCTGACAGCAGGACCACGCCGAAGGCGACGCCGAACAGAGGCGTGAGAAACGAAAATACCGCCAGCCTGCCGGCAAGATAGCGCGTCAGCAGCCAGAACCAGGCGAGGTAGCTGGCGAAGGCGACGATTACGCTTTGGTAGGCGAGACTCGCCACGACCTTGGGCGTGAGCGCGATGATTCCGGGTTCGCCCGCGAGCAGCGACGCGAGCGGCAGGGCCAGCGCCGAGATACCTAGCTGGTAGAACAGCGTCTTGGTGGCGCTGGCCGAAGTGAGCCGCGTCGAGCGGATCACCACCGTGGTCGCCGCCCAAAGCGCCGCTGCGATGGCGCCAAACGCATCGCCGATCAAGGTCGAGCCCTTGGCGGTGCTGAAACCATCGGCGAACGCGAGCGCCACGCCCAGGAACGCCAGCATCACGCCGGTCCACTGCCACGCGTTCAGGCGCTCGCCGGGCACAAACCACTGCAGCCCGAGCGCGGTGAGGCAGGGCGCGAGGTAGACGAACACCACCATGCGCGACGCTGCAGTGTGGGCAAGGCCGGCGTAAATGAATACGAATTCCGCGGCGAACAGCGCTCCTGCCGCCATGCCAGCGGCGAGCGTGCCATCGCGCCGGAACAGCGGGATGCCGCGCAGTTGCGCCCAGGCGAGCAGCAGCGCCGTGGCGATGATCGAGCGCAACCCGGCCTGCATGATGGGCGAAATGCCGGCCGCGGCGACTTTGATTGTGATCTGGTTGAAGCCCCAGCACATGCACAGCACGATCATCATCGACACGGCCAGCGCGTCTGCGGGTCTGCGCTCGGACGACACTAGCTGTTTCCTTGGGCGGGCGAAATTCGCGTTGTACGCCGGGTTATTTCAGGCCGAGCTGCACCTCGATCGGCTGGGCGGGATAGTGGAAGGGGATCGGCCCGTCCGGCTCGGCGTGCACGAACTGATGCACTACCGGATTGTCGGAGGCAAGCATCTCCTCCGGCGTACCTTCGCCAACCACCACGCCGTCGGCGATGACGTACAGGTAGTCGACCAGCTTGAGCGACTCGCTGACGTCGTAGGTAACGATGATCGAAGTGGTGCCCAGCGCATCGTTCAGCCTGCGGATCAGGTCGGCAATGACGTTGAGAGAAATCGGATCCAGGCCTGCGAATGGCTCGTCGTACATTGCCAGCATAGGATCGTGCACGATGGCGCGAGCGAGCGCGACGCGGCGCGCCATGCCGCCGGAGAGCTCGCTCGGCATAAGATTCCTCGCGCCGCGCAGCCCAACCACGTGCAGCTTCATCAGGATCAGGGAGCGAATCAGTTCCTCCGGCAGGTCGGCGTTTTCGCGCAGCGGAAAGGCGATGTTTTCGTACACTGACAAATCGGTGAAAAGCCCGCCCGCCTGGAACATCATGCCCATCTTGCGCCGCAGCTGGTACAGGCTGTCCGTATCGAGTTCGTGCACCACCTGGCCGTCGAAGCTGACCGAACCTTGGGCCGGCTTCTCCTGCCCCCCGATCAGCCGCAGCAGGGTCGACTTGCCGCAGCCGCTCGCCCCCAGAATGGCGACCACCTTGCCGCGCGGTATCTTGAGGTTGAGTCCCTTGAGGACTTCGCGTTCGCCGTAATTGAACTTGACGTCGGTGATCTCGACCAAATTATCTGTGGAGGGAGGCATCAATTGGCTGCTTGGTTAAAGGGCTTTGCGCGATTTTACACGGCTTCCCGCAGGGACGAGGCGTGAACGAGGCCGCGGGTCGCCAGGCCGCGCCCCCAGGCGCCCACATCGCGTATAGTTTGACTTGGAAACGGGAGATGCATATGGATAGGCGCAACTGGCTCAGAATCTTGGCATTGACGCCCCTGGCGGGGCTGGGCGGGTCGTGGCTGGCGCGGCCGGCCTTGGCAAAAGGAGGAATATCCGTGGAAGAGCTGCAGAAGAACTGGAAATCGCTGCTCGCCGATGGCGCCGACATCGCCAGCAGCAATGCGCCACTCGTACTCTCGGACGCGGAATGGAAAAAACGCCTCTCTCCCGCGGCCTACGACGTGTTGCGGCACGAAGGCACCGAGCCCCCCGGCTCAAGCCCGCTCGACCAGGAGAAGCGCCCCGGCGTGTTCGTGTGCGCGGGTTGCCGCCTGCCGCTGTTCACCTCGGCGATGAAATTCGACAGCGGCACCGGCTGGCCCAGCTTTTTCACCACCATACCGGGCGCCTTCGGCACCAGCCGCGATTTCAAGCTCATTTTCCCGCGCACCGAATACCACTGCGCGCGCTGCGGCGGACACCATGGCCACATATTCGAAGACGGGCCGAAACCGACCGGACTGCGCTACTGCAACAATGGTGTCGCGCTGGCTTTCATCCCCAAGAGCGGCTAGGGTTCGCCGTAGGGCGCGCTGCCCGCCGGTCTTACAGCAGACCAGGACAGCACCTCGTACAATGGGTGCATGTATACGAACAAGAGCGGAACGCCCTACGCAGGGCTCACGCCGGATTGCGTGCTCGATGCGCTGGACAGCGTCGGATTGCGCGGCGACGGGCGCCTGCTCGGCCTCAACAGCTACGAAAACCGCGTCTATCAAATCTGGCTGGAGGAAGGGCCGGATTTGACATCGGGTCCGGGCCCTGCATCCGTGGTCGTGGCCAAGTTCTACCGCCCGGAGCGCTGGACCGATGAGCAGATCGCCGAGGAGCACGAGTTCGTGCAGGAACTCGCCGAACGCGAACTCCCGGTCGTCGCCCCGCTTGCTCCCGGCGGCAGGACGCTGCACCACTTCGGCGGCTACCGCTTCGCGGTGTATCCCAAGCGCGGCGGCCGCGCACCTGAGCTGGAAGACCGCGACACCTTGGAATGGATGGGCCGTTTCATCGGCCGCATCCACGCAGTCGGCGCGTTGCGGCCTTTCCTTGTACGCCCGGTGCTGAACCTTGCGAGCTTCGGCGTCGAGCCGCGCGACTACCTCCTCGCCCATGGCTTCATTCCGCCCGATCTGGCGGCAGCCTGGACCAGCGTGGTGGCGCAGGCACTGGAAGGCGTGAGCCGCTGTTACGAGCGCGCAGGCGCGGTGCAAAACCTCAGGCTGCACGGCGACTGCCACGCCGGCAATGTGCTCTGGAGCGACAGCAGGGAGGCTCACGGCCCGCATTTCGTCGACTTCGACGACGCGCGCATGGGACCGGCAGTGCAGGACCTGTGGATGCTGCTCTCGGGCGAACGTTCAGCCATGATGCGCCAGCTGGCCGACCTGCTAGCCGGCTACGAGGATTTCCACGAATTCGATGCGCGCGAACTGCACCTGGTGGAGGCGCTGCGTACGCTACGCCTCGTCCACTATTCGGCCTGGATCGCGCGCCGCTGGGACGACCCCGCCTTCCCCGCCGCCTTCCCCTGGTTCAACACGCAGCGTTACTGGCAGGATCGGATTCTGGAGCTGCGTGAGCAGATCGCGCTCATGGACGAGCCGCCGCTGTGGCAGGCGTGAGGGCGCATGCGGGTTATCCCATGTGGAAACATGCCCGGACGCGGGGCGCTGACAGAACTTGCGCGGACGGCGGCCCGTCCGCGCGGATCGTCGATTGAGCACGGTTGAAAACCACATCCGTGCTCAATCGACGATCATGGATAAGACCCCAAAGCTTTATTCCCTTCATCCAGAACCCTGTTTTTCGGACGGATGTGCTTTTGATCCGTCCGAAAAACAGGGTTGGCGCGCGAAGCGCGCAATAGCCGCGCACCGACGTTGGCGGAAATAGCGCGATGCCCGGACGGGCGACAGTGATCTTCTAGAACTTGTACCTCACCGACAGCCTGACTACGTTTACGTGATACTGCGGCGCCTGCAGGCCCAGCGTCAATACGTTCGGGATGGTGGCGGGGGCGACGCCGTCTAGCATCCAGTCCTTGCTGTCGTAGCGTTCATACCAATAGCCGGCCTGCAGCGACATGTTTTCCTTCATGCGATACGTGGCGTAGAGCTTCAGGCTGTCGAGATTGGCGGAGATGCCCGGGAACGCCGGATTCGACGCACCCGTGTAGACACTGATTTCGCTGCGCGAGCGCGTAATGCCGTAATCGGCGCCGATGTCGAGCTTGTCCGGGATCGCTGCGTGCTTCACACCCAGGCCGTAGGTGTCAATCGTATCTTTGCTGTCGGCAGACCAATCCGGGACCGAGTAGGTCTGGCTGCCGGCCTGTTTGGACTTGATCTCCTGGCGGTTCGCGAAAACGTGCATGCTGGTCCGCTCCGTCAGAACCATAGACACATCGCCATTCAGGTTCAGATCCTTGCCGCTGGTCAGGCCGATGGTCGAATCCTTGTATTTGTCCTCGGACGAATCGAATCCCAGCCCGAGATTGACGTTTTCCGCAAGGGCAATGTCGGCACGCAGTCCAACGGTTTCGCGCGTGCGGTTCGCCATATTGAATCTTCTCAGCAGCGGGTTCTCCGCAGGGGTGATCTCCGGGTTCCACTGGATGGAACCCTGGTTCCTGCGCTCGCCATGCGCGAACTTGAACGTCAGGTCGATCTTGTCCGTAATGCGCGAACTGAGCTTGCCCCAGGCCGTATCCTCGCGGGTCTTCTCGATCTCCTGATAAGTGCGCTCATGCGCATCGAAATCCGCGCCGATCGAGCCCCGCAGCCGCGCCGAGGCCCGGTAATCGGCGCTTAGCTTCAATTTGTCCTGCTTGAAGCTGTAGGGCTGGTTGGTTCTGGGCAAGCCGACGAACATATCGGTCGCCACCGAAGGGTAGGCCGCCTGCGGTGTCTGATTGTCGCGATCGTTATGCAAGTATGCCGCGTTGAGGCGCAGCCGGTCGGTCACCGCGGAGCTCAGTTTCAGGTTCGCGTCCAGCGTGTTTGCGCGGGCGTTGAGCGACGCCCCCGGCAGGCCCGCGACAACCAGCGTGGCATTCTGCGTGGACGCGAGGAAGCTGTCGTTCTGCGTCATGCGGCCGAAAGCGATGTCGGCGCTGCCGCGCGTCTTGTCGCTGAACTGGTATCCCGCCGAGGCCGAGACCTGGTGAAACTGGTTGTCCGGCGGCAACGCGAGTTGGCCCAGCGTCTCGCCGTTGATCGCCGTATACGGATCCTGCCAGGTCAGCGCGTGATTGTCGTTGCGGAATTTCGATCCGTAATACGCGAGTTTCAGCTGAAACTTCTTGCCGGCGTACGAGGCCGATGCGTCCACCTGGTCGGTAACGTAATCCACCGGCTCGACTAACTGTGCCGTGTTGACGAAGAACGCGCCGCCGGTGCGCAGTATGTTGCCCTCTTTGGTATCGTGGCGAAAGTTCACCGCGTATTCCCACTCCTTGCTGCGGTTCCAGGAAGCGCCCACGCCAAGCTGATTCCTTTGCGTGTACAGATCGACCTGCTGCAGCGTTCCAGCCACGGGCATTGCGTCCGTCGTCGCCGCGGGGAAGCCGGCCGGCAGGCTCAGCGACGCGCCGCCGCTCCCGCCGAAAGGCGTCAGCGCTCCGTCCCAGATACGATGCGGCGTCTCGTCGTACTTGAGGCGCAGCTTGTAGGTCCCCTGCTTTCCGCCTTCGACATTCAGGCCGCGCGAGTCCAGCCCGAGATCGGACGCATCGAGATTCCAGTAGGTCCCGTCTTCGCCGCGCGAGCGCACCGCGGCGTCGCCGATAGCGAAACCGCCTTTTTCGTAGAGCCCGTTGTATTGACCGAATTCGGCTGAGTTGTCCGAGACCGAACCGGCACCCACTTCCAGCGTGCCGCTGACCCCGGTCTCGAATTTGCAGGACTCGCATTTCCACTTCGAGGTATCGACGGCTGCGGGTCCGGCGCCGTCCGCCGCCGTCGCGGTCGCAGACAATGCCGACAGCATGCCGAGCAGAAGCAGTTGATTCGAAGTCTTCATGTTTTGGTCCTGTATTGGTTCCGGCGCAATGTGCTACATGCATCGGCCGGCACTGAAACTTCCTTTTCGATCTTTCTCATCCCCGGCTAGCGCATCAGCTTGGCGCCAGACGGGTGGTTCGAGCCGTGAATCTGCGAATGGCAGTTCAGGCAACTACCCGCAAGCAGGAAGGCCTCCCCGCCGGCGCCGCCGCCCGGCAATCCGTCCGGAGTGCGCGCCACCGAAGGATGGCCCGCCACCGAATGGCATTGCTGGCACAAGAGCGGCGGCATCTTCTTCAACCTTGCCGGATTGACCGACCCGTGCGGGTGGTGGCACAAGGTGCAGTCCTCGGCCACCGGCGCATGCTCCCACAGGAACGGTCCGCGCTTTTCTGCGTGGCAGGTGTAGCAGGTCTGATTCACCGTCGGCTTGATCAGCATGCCGCTGCTGGTCGACCCATGCGGGCTGTGGCAGTCGCTGCACGCCATCTTGCCGAAGCGCACCGGGTGCGTGGACGGCTTGGAGAAGTCCGCGCGCTCCTTCCTGTGGCACTTGTAGCAAACCTCCGGCTGCGTGGCCGTCGCCAGAACCGGGTCGCGTTCGGCATGGATTTTGTGGCAATCGCTGCACGCCACATTGTTGGCATCGTGCGTGCTCGCATGCCAGCCGATGCGCGCATTGTTCTCGTGACACGCCAGGCAGAACTTGTTGCGCTGCTGCGGGGTCAGGAACGAGCTGGACTTGAAGCTGTTGATGCCGTCCGGGCCGCCGCCGTTGTCGGCGTGCTTTTTTCCGGGACCGTGGCAGGCCTCGCATTGCAGGTTTCCCGGCGCAAAGGGCGCGCGCTTGTCCGCGCGGTTGGCGTGCTTGGTCTTGAAAATCGCGAACACTGGATAGCCGCCGCCTTCGACGTGGCACATCAGGCAGGTGTCCGCGCCTGTTTCGGTGTATTCCGTTCCCAGGCTGGGCGGGGGCGGCGGCGGCTCGGCAGCCTTGGCAGGTTCCGCGTCGGCTGCGGCAGCGCTGAACGAAACGCCCGACAACAGAAGCAGCGCGGCGAATAATGTTTTCTTGATAGTCATCGTTGTCTGTCCGTTAGCCATGGTTCTTGTTGATCCCTGATACCCGCGCGCATCAGCCCTGGCGCTTACTTCACGCCGTGCACCGTCTTGACATCCAGCACCTTGCCGGCCCCGTGGCAGAAAGCGCAAGCCTCCGGCACGGCTGCCGCGATTGCCGCCTGCGTCACAGAGAATTTCCCGGCGGGAAAGGTATCCTGCATATGCAGCTTCACCGATGCGCTGTCGTGGCAGGACGAGCACACCGCCGCGGTCGGCGAGATTCTGAGGTTGTCCGCGGGATCGGTCGCCGAGGCGCCGGTTCCGATCGTGGTCCCGAGAATGCCGTTGGCTGTCGGCGCGCTCCAAGTCCCCGTCAGCTGGTAGGAGGTGCCGGCATGGCAGGCCGAGCAGTCATTCAATTTTCCGGGGAAAACCACGGCGCTGAAATCGTTCACGCTGCCGCCGAAGCCATACACCGTGATCCCGGTCGTGCGGAATCCGCCCTTGTCCGCCTGTCCCGCATGGATGGCATGGATCATCGTCTTGAAGTCGATCGATTCTTCCAGCTTGCCGTCGGCGCCGCCGGTGAGCGCGCCGGGAGCACCCGGACGCCGGCTCGCATCGGTCGCGTCCGGATTGTGGCAAACCACGCAGACACCGGGTTCGTCGGTGCGGTTGTTGCCGTGCAAGCTCAGCACGTCATGGCAGACGTTGCACTTGGCCACGTCGACCACCGTCCGTCTCGCAACGACGGTGCCGGTAATCGCGGCATCCTTGAACGCGCTCTTGACCTTCAGCCGGTCGGTAAACGTCCCCGCGGTGGTGACGTCTCCGGCGGGATGCCCATCGATCGTGACCCGCAGCGTGCCCGTTTGGGCGGTAGGGATGGCGACCGTCGAAGTGACGGTGTAAGTGCCGTCCCCGACCGCCACCGAATTCGCCAGGGCGTCGATGCTGACCGGCTGGCCGAAGCTTGCGCCGCTGCCCTCATTGCCTAAATCGAGCTTCCCGTTTTCGTTCCAGCCGATGCTGACGGCCAGCCTGCTGCTGCCGTCCGCCGTTTGCGTGAAGTGCGGGTCGGTCTTGATGTCGTAGGGTGCATCCGCGTTGGTCGGGTCGGTGACGGAGAAGGTAACGACCGGCTTCGCCCCCGCCGTCGTGGGCGTGACGCTGAGGACGCTGTACTTGAACTTGGCGGAGGCCGCTTTGAACCTTTCCGGGAAGTTGTGCGCGAGGGCAATATCCTTATTGTCAGGAAACTTCCCTGCCGCATGGCACACCACGCAGGCGCTGCTGTCGGTCATGACGCCGCCCGAATGCGGCTTCGTCTGATACGGCTTGGCCGGATCGGAGCTTGCGCCGAAATACACGTCGTCGTGGCAGGCGCCGCAGGCATCCATGTTCGGCTGGGTCTTCCAGTTGTCGCCCTGGGCGGTGGCGTTCGACGCGCCCGGCGTGCCGTCGTGGCACTTGCTGCAGTTGCGCACATCCTGCGGGAAGGCAGCATTGGAAAAATCGGTGCCGTTGACCACGTAGGGCGTGCCCGCAAGCACGCTGGGCAACGCGGCGCCGTCATGAATCTTGTGGATCATCACCTTGAAATCCACAGTCGTGTTGGGCGTCCCGGCGACCCAGGACCCCGGGTTGTGGCAGGTGACGCATAACTTGGTGTCGACGCGCGTGCCATGCGCCTCGAGTTCGTTGTGGCAGGCGTTGCACTTGGCCGTGGCGACGATATCGCGTTTGCTTGCGACCGCGCCGCCCCCCGGCACAAAATCATACACGCCGGCTGCCTTGGGATACGCGTTGTTGCCCTGCTGAATCGTGACGCGATGGGTCAAGCCGGGCTGATAGCTGATATCGAGCGCTTTGCCGTTTGCGTCGGTACACGGCGCCGGGCAGGAATTCGCGGCGGGATTCGTGATGTCGGTGGCAAACGTATAGGTGTAGCTGCCGTCGCCGTGATTCGACAGCGAGCCGAAAGCGTAGCCGGTAGCCGAGCGCTCCTGGCTACCCTGCACCGCCCCGCTCCTGGCCCGGTTGATATAGTTCTGCCAGGCGCTGGGAGCGCCGTTCGACCCCGGCGAGAGCTTGGCGATGTTGAAGCGCAGGTCCGCGGCAACAAGGCCCGACATGCCGGCGCCGGCCTGGTTGGTGACGGTGAAGTTCACCACCGGCGGGCTGTTGATGGTCACCGACGTGATGTTCACGTTCAGCGCGCTGGAGGCGGCCAGTGCTGCCGCACCAGCGGCAAGTCCGTCCGTCGCTCCGCCCGTTCCCGCGCCAGCCGAACCGCCACTGGATCCGCCACCGCAACCGGCCAATGCCAACACCAGCATGCCGGCCGCCAAACCCTGAATGAAGTTCCCGGTTCTCCGGATGGACCAGACCTTCGGCCTCCCACCTTGAAGTGCAAGGCCGGTCCAGCGAAACGACAATCGATGCTCGGTCATGATTACCCTTTGTTGGAGGACACATCGCTCCTCCGCTCGAACAACCCCGAAAAAGCACGGAGCGTTACGAAATTCACAGCGGCTACGCGACGTTGAAACCCGTTCCGAATCCTAATTCAGATCGGTTCATGTTGCAAATGCAAACCACCGTGTTTCCAGCCTTGTCATCGACTGGCGCCCGCCTTTTTCAGCTTCTCCAGTTTGGCCGCGCTGGCCGCATTCTGCTTCGCGATCACGCGTGATTTGAGCGCGTCGTAGCTCCCCGGCGACACGATGTTTTCAGTCAGCAGATCGGCCTTGCTGAGGTAAGGCCGGCCGGCGATGATCTTGTCGGCGTCCGCGTCCTTGATGCCCGGCAGCTTCTTCAGTTCTGCCTTGCCGGCGCTGTTGATATCGACGGGCTTGGCCCGTGCTTTGGCTTTGTTTGCCTTGGCGGCTTTGTCGTTGGACGCTTTGCCTTTGCTGATTGCTTTCGTTTCTGCGCCCGGTCCGGTCGTACTATCGGCTGCAAAGGAGGGGCTGGCGCACAGCAGCAGTGCTGCGGCTATGAATGCGGATGAGATGATGCTGCGTTGCATAAAGAATCTCCGGGAATTGATTAGATGACAATCCTGTAGCAAACATGACCGGCGTGCCCGATATTCCGGACGCGCATAACATGAAAAAAAGACCCGGAAGCGTTGCCGCCTCCGGGTCATCTTTTGCTTCAGTTGCCGGTGCTCGGAAAACCGTGCCCCGGCTTGCTTACCGTGACCAAACCTCGGTCACGCTATTTCGCGTGCTGGACCTTGATATCCACCAGCTTGCCGGAACCATGGCAGAACAGGCAGTTCTCAGTCTTCAACATCGCCGTCGAGCGAGCCTCGTAAATCGAACCGCCGCCGTCCTGGCTCATGTGCGTCTGCGCGGTGCTGCTGTCGTGGCAGGAGAAGCATGCCGCCGCGATCGGCGAGTTCACCAGGTTCGTGGCCGCAGCCGGCGTGGTAGGCGTCCAGCTGGCCCCATAGGCGGTACCCGCTGTCTGCGCGATGTACGGCGATGTGTCGAAGGTCGCAGTCACAGTCGTGCCCTCGGCCACAGTCCTGTACAAGCGATTGGGCACCGCAGCCGCATTGTCGGTCCCGCTGAAGTCATACGAGCCAGCCACGTGACAGGTTTCGCAGTTCTTCAAGATCCCCGGGTATGCAACCATGGAGTAGTTGTAAGCCGCAGACGACGCAGTCCAAGTGAACGGCACGGTGCGCTTGCTCGCGCCGTGGATGCCGTGAATGAACGCGCTCGAATCCCAGGACCAACCGCTGTTCGTGCCGGCATTGGGGTTGTGGCAGAACGCACAAATTGTTGCGTCGTTCCTGGCACCGCCGTGGAAGTTCGGGTCGACCCCAAGCTGATCGTGGCACTTGCTGCACTTGGCGGTTTCCACGATAGCGCGACGGCCCGTATAGCCGGTCGCCACCTTGGTGACTATCGGCGTCGAAAGGCCCAGGCCAGCCGGATACGCAGCCAGGTTCATCTGCGTGAAAGAGTAACCCACGAACGCCGTGACCATCGACGCGTTGTCAGGAATCGTTGTCGTATGGGTCACAGAGTAATAGCCGTCAGCGTCAGGGCCAGTCAATCCGCCCGTTCTCCAAGGACCAGTGGTCGAATTCAAAGTCACACCGCTGGCGCTACCACCGGCGTTGTTGAAGTCGGCGGGAGCGGTGATGCCGTCCTGCGGCTGTGAATAGGCCAGGTAGATGCGCGGGCCGTCATTGAAGTCGGTGATCATCTGGGTCGCGCCCGTCGTGAACGGGTTAAGCGTCACCACAGCCCCGTCTTTCAGGATTCTGAACACGACAGTGGCTTTCTTCGCTCCGGAAGCACCGGCCACCGTGACATCTTTGATTTCATAGCTGAACTTGGCTGCGCCCGCGGGCAGGTTGCTCTGTGACGTTTCGCCGCTTGCGACCGCGACGTGAACGGTTGGGATATTCGTCGCGGTGTGGCAGATATGGCAGGCGCTGTCATCCGTCTGAATGCCGCCTACGTGGCCGTAGGTCGACTCCGTGATGCCACCGGCTTCCGCATCGGCGATGGTCAGGCCTTTGCCGGTAGCAAAATTAATGCCGGCATGGCAGGAGCCGCAAGCGGCGCGGCTGGGAACGCTCTTCCAGTTGTCGGCCTGCGCTGCCTTGGTGTTGTCGTGGCACTTGGTGCAATTGGCAAGCGACTGCGGGAAACCGACTTCGGCGTAGTCGTTCTCGCCATCTCGGTAGCCCCAGATGGTGTAGTCCGTGCCGAACCATGATTTCAGGTGTTCTCCGGCATGGATCTTGTGCACCATGATGCGGAAGTCGAGGACGTTGCCGCTGTTCGCGTCGGTGGTGCCGGCGTTGTGGCACAGCACGCAGTACTGCGTATCGATGCGCCCGCCGCCGTGCAGCGCCAGTTTCTCGTGGCACTCGTTGCAGGACGTGATGTCGACCACCTTGTGGTCCAGGCTGGTGTCGGTGACCGCCACGGCTTTGCCGTCGGTGCCGATGGTGAAGTCGAAATAGGGATTGGCCAACACCGTGGCGCCAGCGGCGTTCGTATAGCTCAGCTGGATCGCGACGCGATGCGTTTTCGTCGGGTCATACCCCGTGGCCGCGGTGATGTCGGTGCTGAATGTGTACGTGTAGTAACCGGCGTCGTTATAGACCAGAGAGCCCTCGGCCTCCGTGTCGGTCGTGGCCTGCGTGGCGGTTGCCAGAGCGGGCGTGCCGCCGGGGCCTACGCCAGCCGTGGCCGTTTCGGTGCGTGTGGTGTAGCTCACCCATTGGTCGGGAGTTCCGCTGGTCCCCTTGTCAAGCCTGGCGATGATGAAAGCCACGTTGCTCAAGGTCAGGTCTTTCTTTACCGCGCCGTCGGAAATCACGGTGAAATTGACTTTGGGCGGGCTGTTGACGGTCACCGGCGCAATGCCGGCGTCCTGTACGACGGCGAATGCAGCGGTCGGTGTGGTTCCAGTGTCATTGGCGGCAACTGCAGCGGCCGCTGTGATTGCCGCAGCGGCAGTGGCGGGAGTACCGCCGCCAGTGGCAGGCGGCGGCGTCGTGGTGGTATCACTGCTGCTACTTCCGCCGCATCCGGCCAAGCCGAGCGCGAGCAAGCCCGCCGCGGCAAAATTGACCCAGCGATACGAAGTGCGGGTCTTACTTAACAGATTTGAGTACTTCACTCTGGCCCCCTTTTCTTGCGAGTTAGCGTTATACGGCGATCGATCCAGATTCAGCGTGAATACGGGCCCCAACACTAATGGCCTGCGCACTCATCCCGAAGTGTACGGAAATTACTCCCTTAAATAAAGGTCTATTTGATCTAGATCAAAAGGAACCATTGAACCTTATTTCCGCCTCGCGATCCCCCGATCTTAGGATTACTCCTACGCATTGCGCGATCGAAGTTGCTGATGGCGCCCCTGCTGGAAACCGGCGCCGGACTGGCCACGGCATGCCGAGCCTGCACGAAAAAAACCCGGAAGCGTCGCCGCTACCGGGTTGTTAGGAGAAGCAGGGCGCCGCCAATGGCAACCTCCTTCAGGTTCGCCGATCATCTCTCCCTGGGCGACAGCCGCTTCCCGCCAAATACTCGTCTACACCAAATCTCTTACACCCCAAAAGAATAAGGCGAGCCGATCGGCTCGCCTTATCCCCAAGGAATCATGGGACCAAACTTCTGAAACAAGCGAGGCGGGCCTAGGGCCCGCCTCGCTCCTTTCCCTACTTGAAGACTGCCATCACCTTCGCAACCGTGGCATCCCAAAGAGTATCTACGTTCTCCAGGAGATAACCATTCTGCTTCCAATGCTGGAACAGTGTTACCAGCCCACCCGCATCGTCAGCAATGATCTTGCTGCTACGGTGGCACGCTCCGCACGCTGTTGCAGCAGGGCCGGTGACATACGAAGGTACGGTACCGATGTTCCTGGTCTTGCCCGTCAGCGAATCAGACGCCGACAACAGACCCGGCAAGGACTTGGACTGGTCCGATACTCCATACATACCCGACACATGGCAGGATTCGCAGTCTGTCGTTCCCGCACCACCCGCGCCAAACCTCGGGAATTCGGTGCCGGTGTGATGCGTGTATTCCATCGCTTCGAACGTGTCGGCGAAATTGATGTCACCGATGTCGAAGTACTGGAACGTGTGGATCGCATGCACATAGGAGTCGATCGAGCGCGACTGCATTTCCAGATGCGAGCCGCCAGAGGACTTCACGTGGCAGAGCCTGCAGACCTTGATGTTACCGCCCCTGTCTCCGGAATGGAAAGTGGTCGCAAGCTGGTCGTGGCAGGTGTTGCAGCCCTTGGTCGCCGCATAACCAGACGAGGTCGTTACGGCAGTCCCCGCCACGTTCACGATATCGCTGAAGTAGGTAACAAAAGCGTTCGTGGTCAGATCAAAGGTCTTGGAAGGCGCGTCGAGCCCAACGGTGTCGCCGTTGGCATCCTTCAGCGCAGGCATAACAGCGATCTCCGCGCGCTTGATCGTTTTGTCGGTAATCATGTCCGCCCACGCCGACAGGTCCGCCGTCACTTCCCAGCTGCCGCCCGCGGCCGAAACCGTCGTGAAACGCGGATTGGTAGCTCCAACGACATATTCCAGCAGCCTGTTGCCGTCGGCATCCCGACCGTGCGCCTGCACGATGAAGTCCTTCGTGTTGTAGCCATACAGGCCGACCATGACGGTAGGCGTGATGCTGCTTGCCGTAAGGCTTCCCACCGTACCGGTCGCGCTGAACTTGACGTCGAGCACGTTGGTGGTGGCATCGAACGTTGCGCTGTCGATGGTTACCGGGAAGCTGGTGGAATACCTGACGCCAGCACTGGTATAGATCTTCGGATCATAGCCGCCGGTGTGTATCGTCTTGAACGAGGGAGCAGTCGCACCGTCATGACACAGGGTGCAATTCGCCGCAGTCAAAGTTGCCGCGTCCGTGACATAGCTGCTGTGGTTGTATGCAGCCGCTTTCATCTTGTCTGTTATGCCATTGAACGCGTGGCAGCTAATGCAGGTTTCTCCTCTGAAATTAGCAGACTTGAATATCCCCGTGGTTTCGTCCATCTTGCCTGCATGACAGGCTACGCAGTTTCTCATCGACTGCGGATAGGCGAATTCCATGGCGTGCGACATATGCACGTCGTTCATCAGCCTGGCTTTATAGCCATATTTGGTGTCTTCCGCGGCCGTAGTGGCGCCGCCATCGTTTACCGCGACAGCGCGATCGCGCAGAGCCTGGCCCGCGGCGGTCGTCGGATCGGCGTCTTTTGCTTCCTTCAAGAGCTGCCAGAATTCATGGCCGCCGGTACGGGCGTCAGAGTGACAGCCTTTGCAGACATAGAACTGCTGCGTGGTGTTCGCGGCAGCGCCCGGCGTCAGGTCGTTGACCGTGCCGTAGATGTAGGCATGCTTGAGGTAAGGTTGGGTGTGGCAGCTTTCGCAGCCCGAGACATTCGCGGCGGAGGTGTAAGGCGCCGTCGCAGCACCCATTTGCGGGCCTAGTCTGAGGACGGCCGCAAACGGGTACTTGCCTTTGTTCATGTGTTTCGCGGAGATCGTTTCGACTATCTCGTCCACGCCATACAGCTGGATGATGCCATTCGCGGTAGCGATGCTGGCGTTTGCGGCTATGTCTGCCGCGGCGGTAAACGTCTTTTTCATCGTGCAGACGCCGGCCCCGACATAGGTCTTGGTACCTGCCAAACTCAGATAGCTGGGTTCCACTGCCGCTTGAAACCTGCTTGCAGTAGCGTCATAAGCTGCCCAGTAGCTCCCGAGCGAGTCGGCTGCGGTGCAATCGAATGCTGCGCCACTCTTGGTCATGGTGAATGTCAGCGTGCTCGTGTCATTTGCCGTCGTGGTCGTGCTTACGGCGTACGACAAAGCCGTGACTTTGATGACGCCGTTTTGATAGAGCTCATTATAGCTTTCCTGGTGTCCCGGGCCTGAACGGGCGGTCGCCGCGGCCAAGGTGCCGGTATGGCACAGCGCGCAAGTCTCACCACCCGTTGCGGCGGCCAGCGCTACAGCTTCTGCCGTAGGCGGCGTCACAATAGCGGTAGACGCGGCTGGAACAGCAGGCGTGCCACTGTCGCTGCTACTGCTGCTTCCGCCGCAAGCGCCCAGCGTGCCGAGCATCAGCGCGGCAGCGCCCCATCTAAACAATGTGGGTATCGTCATTTTCATATATTGCTCCCCAGTTTTGAAAACCACCAACACGACTTCGAAATAAACCATGCGACCGGCAATGTTCCTCGTTATTTCCCTTTTTGCCTTGCCATTCAGTCGGTCTTGACGTCACGCCCGCGCCTGCCTATCTGCGCCTGAATACCGCTGGACGGACAACTTCCTTTCCGAAGGGTACCTATCGCAGCCAATAGCTTTTTGATCTATATCAAAGCCCCATTGATTCGCGTGGAACCATAGTCTTGCCAAATGGTCGCATATGCAATGTATGTTGTCCATGCCTGCGCGCGCGCCGGCACCGGCCATAGTGCATCGAAGGCGTTGCACATGGACCGGCCCAGTCTGCCGTTGAGCTGGTCCCCGGTCCGGAAATAGCGGGATCTGAATCCTCAAGCTGCTGCCCACCACCGAGAAATGGAGCCCGCCGGTTCAGGACTCCTTCGATTCGAGCGCGATCTGCCGGCGCAATTCGCGATAGCGCGCGTCGGGAGCCTCGCCGAACAGCGGATCGGCGCCGGGCGGGACCGCCGCCATGATCTCTTCCCAGTCCTGCGGCGTGAGCAGTTGTTCGGCGCGCGGCACGATATCGCGGTCTTCCAGCGCAAGGTGGCGGCGGTAGTACACGAGGTAGGTCGCGGCCGCGGCTTCCACTTTGGCGCGCTCCACCACGACATCGTCGACCACCAGTTGGAGGTACTTGAGCAGTTTTAGCGTGAACACCCGCATGATATCCTCCTGCCCTGGGGAAAGACCGCTTACCGGAAAATCCCAAATAGCGCATGCGCAGCATAAATTGCCCAGGAAACAGCCATGACAAACCTTATCGACCAGCATCGCGATGAAGTCGCCGCCCTGTGTCGACGCGCCGGCGCACGGCGGCTGGACGCCTTCGGCTCTGCTATCCGCGCCGACTTCAATCCGCAGGCTAGCGATCTGGATTTCCTGGTCGAATTCGACGACGTGCCGCCCGCCGTCTACGCAAAGGCCTATTTCGCGCTGAAGGAGGGGTTGGAATCGCTGTTCGGCCGACCCGTGGACCTTGTGACCGGGAGCAGCCTAGCCAACCCCTATTTCCGGGAACGGATCCTTGCAGAACGTCAGAACGTCTATGCACGCTGACGCACGCAAACTGCTTTGGGATGCGCGGCACGCCGCCGAGCGCATCGAACGCTTCACCGCGGGCAAGACCTTCGCAGAACATGATGCGGACGAGTATTTGCGATCCGCGGTCGAACGCCAGTTTGAGATCGTCGGCGAGTCAATGAACCAACTGCGACGCATCGATCCCGACTCCGCAACCGCGGTTCCCGAACTTACTCGTGTCATTGCGTTCCGCAATATCCTGGTTCACGGCTACGCCAATGTGGACAACCGTCTGGTGTGGGGCGTAGTCGAAACCGATCTTCCGTCCCTGCGCGCCACGCTGGACCGTCTGCTAGAGAAACAGTAACCGGGCACGAGGGGTTCGCCACCTCGCCCACTCTACGTTGGTCCAGCGCGCACCGTATCAGACTTCCTTCGATTCGAGCGCGATCTGCCGGCGCAATTCGCGATAGCGCTCGTCGGAGTCCTCGCCGAACAGCGGATCGGCACCGTGCGGGACCGCCGCCATGACCTCCTCCCAATCCTGGGGCGTCAGCAGCTGTTCCGCGCGCGGCACGATATCCCGGTCTTCCAACGCAAGGTGACGGCGGTAATACACCAGGTAGGTCGCAGCCGCGGCCTCCACTTTGGCGCGCTCGACCACGACATCGTCGACAACCTGTTGGAGGTATTTGAGCAGTTCGGTGCCGGCAGCGGCGATCACCCGATGCTCCTGCAGCAACTGCTCGATCATGGGTTTCACCTGCGGGTCGCGTTGGGCCATGCGGGCAAATGCCACGTCCTCGCGCGCGTGGTGATAACGATCCGGGAAATAGCGCAGATAACTGACAAGATCCAGCATCAGCTCGAAGTTTGGCTGGTCGTCGGCATGGAACGCGGCTACCTGCCGCTCCAGCAGATCGAGCAGCCGGGCAAAATGCCTGTGCTCGGTGTGCCACAGGGCGATCGAATCAGACATGCAGCCTCCCAGGGGATATCAGTGCGAGCATGCGGTTTGACTAGCGAACGCCGGAACCCGCCCCACCGCTGCCGCTGCTGCTGCCACCACCACCACCACTGCTTCGACCGCCACCGCGACCGCCGCTGCGGCCGATATTCCTGCGGCCGCGGTTGCGCGGGGGATTGTGCGATTTTTCCGGCCGCGGCAACTGCTGCCCCCGCGGCCGTGCACTCCTGGTCATCGCACCTTGGCCTTTGCCGCCGGCCATGGATTGCACCCGCTTGATACCGTTCGCCACAGCTTCGACATTGATGGCGTGGATCGTGTCAGGTCCATGCAGCTGCAGGGCTTCTTTTTCCTGCGCCAGCAAAGCCTGCAATTTGCCCAGCGCCTCGCTGCATGCCACTGCGAGACCCGACTCCTGTTCGGTACCCTGTCGATGCATCTCGATAGCGGCGATGGCGTCGGTCACCTCGTCGCTTGCCATTCGTGTGCTCATGCCAATAGCTCTCCGTATTTTCCCTTGGGATCGCGCTCAAACGCTGCGGTGGCACCAGGTGCCTGTATGCGGCGCGCGGCTTGCGCCGCGCCCTGTGCGGCGCCGTGCCGCTTCAGGACTCCGCTCTAGGCGCACACTTCGGCGCGCCTACGCCAGCTTCGTGGGGCGGGTCTGGGGCAGTGCCGCTCAGCGGCGGCGTAGTCCCCAGCCACGGATCATACTATAAACTCCCCGCGGCTCGCGCCGCTGCATTTGATCAAGGTCAAGCTTGGTGCGAACAGCGCGCTCCTGCAATCCGGTCCCGGCAACGGATCCGGTCCTAAACCGAAATAACCAGCTTCTGGTAAAGGCCGCCGTAGTAGGTCTCCTTGCGTATCTGCGCCGGTTTGATGCTTTCAGGCAACCATTGCGCGATTTCATGCTGCCAGAGATCGAGGGCGTAGGGCTCGAGCACGCGCAGAACCGGGCGAAACAGATAGCGCAAGGGGTGCAGACGGCGCGGCAGGTGATAATCCACCAGCACCAGCTTGCCGCCGGGCTTGACCACGCGCAAGGCTTCGCCCAGGGTCTGCCTGCGCGCCGCAGCCGGCTGCTCGTGCAGCAGAAAGAAGAGAATCGCCTGGTCATAGCTCGCGTCCTCGAAACCAAGCGCGGTCGAATCGTGCTGATGCAGCGTCACCGGCGCCGCGGCCGGGAGCTTTTCGCGCAGATTGCGCAACTGGATCGGCAGCACGTCGACGACGTCGAGCGAGCCGCCCGGCGCGACGCGCGCGGCAAGGTGCTCGGAGAAATTACCGTAGACGCAGGCGACCTGCAGCGTGCGCCCCGGAACTTCGCGCCCGAGTTCGGCGAGCGCGGCGTCGCGCAGGCGCGCGAAGTTGCCCCATAGAATCAGATTGACCAGCCACTGCCGCTCGAAGAAGCTGACGGCGTTCGGATGGACATAGGCCCACCAGTAAGTATCCTGCAGATAGCTCGGGATGGCCTGCGGCCGCGACAGTTCCAAAGTCTCTTGCTCGCCTTTGTGGCTCATGCGTCTGTTCTCGCTGTTGCTGTTGCCACCCGCGGGCGGAGGATAAAGACCGTTGCGTCTGACCGTGCGCGCTGCGACTGGCGCAAACACCGCGGCGGCTTGGCTCTGCCCGCAGACCGCAATATGCCATATTCGGCAGCGGCGCGGTGGCAAAGGCTTGATATTGCTCAACCGGAGTTCATCCCTTCGGAGTAACTTGGAGCCTATTTCAAAACGAGGGGATATCCCCTGCGGGGACTTCTTTCAGGGCGCCTCCTCTCATACTCCCCTAAACCAGGGGCCATTTCGTTAATTCTGAAATGGCCTCCTAGTCGACGCGTACTCTTCTTCAGGGAATAGCCTTGAACCCAGCCCGCGATCAGGATTCGACGCACGCAGCCGGCACCGGCGCCGCAGGCCTGGACCGTCTGATCGCGGCGCTGCGCCAGCCGGGGCGCTATGCGCACGCGGTCGGGCGCGTCGAACTGATGCAGACACACATCTCCTGCGTACTGCTCGCCGGCGACTACGCCTACAAGATCAAGAAACCGGTGAACCTCGGCTTTCTGGATTTCAGCACGCTCGCCGCGCGCAAGCACTATTGCGAAGAAGAACTGCGGCTCAACCACCGCACCGCGCCGGCGCTGTATCTCGACGTGCTCGCCATCGGCGGCAGCGAGTCGGCGCCGGTGATCGGCGGCGGCGGACCGGCGATCGAGTATGCGCTGCGCATGCGGCGCTTCGAACAGGACGATCTGCTCGACCGCATGGCGCGCCGCGGCGCGCTCACGCCGCTGCACATCGATGCGCTCGCGCACCGCCTCGCAGCGTTTCATGCCGAAATCGAGCGCGCTGGTGCAGAGCAAGCGTACGGAAGCCCGGAGCGCGTACTCGCACCGGCTCTACAGAACTTCGAGCAGATGCTGCCTCTGCTCAGTGCGAAAGCGGATATCGCGCAACTCGCGCGTCTGCGCGACTGGACTGCGCGCGAGCATGCCGCGCTTGCCCCGGTGTTCGCCGCGCGCAAGCGCGACGGCCGGGTGCGCGAATGCCACGGCGACCTGCACTTGGGCAACATCGCGCTGATCGAGGGCGTGCCCACGCCATTCGATGCCATCGAGTTCAATCCGGACTTTCGCTGGATCGACGTGATGAACGAAATCGCCTTTCTGGTGATGGACCTGGCCGATCACGGCCTGCCGCGGCTCGCGTTTCGCTTCCTCAACGCGTATCTGGAAATTACCGGCGACTACGCCGGCCTGCGTGTGCTGCGCTTCTACCTCGTCTATCGCGCCCTGGTGCGCGCCAAGGTGTCGTGCATGCGCGCGCACCAGACGGGCGTGGCGGCGCACGAAAAAAGCGAGGTGGAGCGCGAATACCGGCGGCATCTTCATCTGGCGGAGCGGCTGTCCGCCCCGGCGCACGCGGCCATGCTGATCATGCACGGCTTGTCGGGGTCGGGCAAGACCACCATCGCGCAAGGTTTGCTCGAAGCGCTCGGCGCGGTGCGCCTGCGCTCGGACGTGGAGCGAAAGCGCCTGTTCGGCGTGGCGGCCGAGGCGCGCTCCGGCTCGGGGATGGATGCGGGCCTGTACACGCCCGCCGCAAATGAGCATACCTATGCACGACTGGACGAACTCGCGCGCGATGTGATTGCGGCTGGATACCCGGTCATCGTCGACGCAGCCTTCCTCAGACGCGACGAGCGCCAGCGCTTTGCAGCACTGGCGCGCGACGCGCGCGCGAGCTTTCTTATTGCCGCGTGCACCGCCTCCCCCGCCACGCTGCGCGCGCGCGTGGCCGCGCGCGAACGCGAGGCGCGCGACGCCTCCGAAGCCGGGCTCGCGGTGCTCGAACGCCAATTCGCGAGCGCGGAACCGCTGGGCGAGGACGAGGCCGCGCACACGATGACGCTTAGCGCTGAGCACGGCGCTGCCGCACCCGAAGCGGCGGTCCTGGCGCGGCGCCTGGCTCTGGAGCCGGCCTGAACATGCGCCTGTTTCATGACGCCGTCTGCGTCAACGATTATGTTTTTTGCGCGCGTTCGATTGACACCGCAAGCTTCAGTGCGCTTCAATGCGCGCTTACTCCAATTCCTCGCAAGGCAACATGACGACCTCCCCCTTTCTTACGCTGCACGAGCTGGTCAAGAAAGCGCGGCAGAAACTCAATCACGACAACTGGGACTACATCGTCGGCGGCACCGAGACCGAGACCACGGTCAGGCGCAACCGCCTCGCCCTCGATTCGATCGCGTTCCAGCCGCGGGTGCTGCGCGACGTCAGCCGTATCGATGCCTCGACCGAGTTTCTCGGGCACTCGCTGCGCCTGCCCGTTTTCCTTGCGCCGGTCGGAGGACTGGAGCATTTCGCCGCCGAAGCCGGCGCCGCGGCCGCCAAAG
Source organism: Burkholderiales bacterium (assembly GCA_014860395.1). Lineage (GTDB taxonomy): Bacteria > Pseudomonadota > Gammaproteobacteria > Burkholderiales > SG8-39 > 2-12-FULL-64-23. The sequence continues at coordinate 55,236 of JACZJU010000048.1, forward strand.
CGGCGGCGCAATTCGGTATTTCCCACATGCTGAGCTCGGTTTGCGAACCGGGCCTGGAAGCCGTGGCGCAGGCGGCGCCCGACGCCCTGCGCATCTATCAGCTGTATGTGCATGGCGACGCGGACTGGGTCGACGCCATGGCCGCGCGCGCCATCGCTGCGGGCTATGACGCGTTCTGCCTCACGGTGGATTCGGCCTACTACAGCAGGCGCGAACGCGACCTGGCGAAGCGCAACATCCGCCGCGACAACGTGCCGGGCAGGGAATTCCAGGCGCGTTTTACCTGGAGCGACGTGGCCAGGCTCAAATCCAAATTCGCGATTCCGCTGATCCTGAAAGGGATAGCGACAAAGGAAGACGCGGTGCTGGCGCTGGAGCATGGTGTCGACATGATCTATGTCTCAAACCACGGCGGGCGCCAGCTCGACCACTGCCGCGGAACCATGGAGGTGCTGCCGGAAATTGTCGCCGCGGTCGGCGGCCGTGCACCCATCATGATCGACGGCGGATTCAATCGCGGCGCGGACATTGTCAAGGCCATCGCCGCCGGCGCCAGCCTGGTCGGCATCGGCCGCATGCAATGCATAGGCCTGGCCGCGGGCGGCGAGGCCGGCCTCACGCGCCTGCTCGAAATCCTGGAACAGGAGATCCGGCTTTGCCTGGGTTTGCTTGGTGTCAACACATGGGCGGAACTCGACCCGTCGTATCTGCATCCTGCGCACCCGGTCGGCACGGGCGGGACGCTCGATGCATTCCCGCTGCTCGCGCTCGACGAGAAGTCTTTCTACTGAACTCCCGCATTATCCAACCGGAAAAAGGCACCCTATGCGACGGACTGAACGACGCGAGCGTTTCCGCTCGATACTAGAAGGCAAGGTCTGCATACATCCGGCTTCGGTGTTCGATCCGGTTTCGGCGCGCATCGCCGAAGACCTCGGCTTCGAGCTCGGCATGTTCGCCGGATCGATAGCCTCGCTCACGGTGCTCGGCGCCCCCGACCTGACACTGATCACGCTCACCGAATTCGCCGAACAGGCGCAGCGCATCTGCCGCGCCGGCGCCCTGCCGCTGCTGGTGGACGCGGACCACGGCTACGGCAATGCGCTCAACGTCATGCGCACGGTGGAAGAACTGGAGACCGCGGGCATCGCAGGCCTCACCATCGAAGACACCGCCCTCCCCCAGGGTTTCGGTGCGGGCGCCGCGGCGAAACTGATTTCCGTGGAAGAAGGCGTGGGCAAAATGAAGGCCGCGGTCGCGGCCAGGCGCGATCCGGGTCTGGCGATCGTCGGGCGCACCAGCGCCGTGGCGCTCACCAGCCTTGAAGACGCACTGGCCAGGGCCAGGGCCTACGCAGCGACGGGCGTCGATGCGCTGTTCTTCCTCGGCGTGCGCACGCGCGCGCAGCTCGATGCGATTGCGGCCGAGTGTAAATTGCCCATCGTGCTCGGCGGCGTCGGCGCCGACGTCAACGATCGCGACTATCTTGGCGCCAAGGGCGTGCGCATCTGCCTGCAGGGGCACCAGCCATTCATGGCAGCAGTGGCAGCAGTCCATGCGACGATGAAAGCGCTGCGCGAAGGCACACCGCCGGCCAAGCTTGCAAATATCGCGTCGGCGCAACTGATGCAGCAACTGAGCCGCGACGCCGATTACGCGCGCTGGAGCGAAGACTTTCTCGGCGCCCCCAAGAACTGACCTGCCGGACGTGGCGCGCGGATTTCGAAAACTAAGGAGTCATACACATGGACCTACCCAGTTACCAAACCCTCAAGACCGAGACGCCCGAGCCGCATGTGCTGCTGGTGACGCTAAACCGGCCCGAGGTCGCGAATGCGTTCAATACCGAGATGGGCCGCGAATTTCTCGACCTGTGGACGCGCCTGACCGAGGACGCGGGCGAAGTGCGCTGCGTCGTGCTCACCGGCGCCGGCGACAAGATATTTTGCGCCGGTGCCGACCTGAAGGAGCGCAACGGCATGACGCGCGAGCAATGGCAGCGCCAGCACGAACTGTTCGAGCGCCATTATTGGGCCTTGACCGACCTGCCCGTGCCTATCATCGCCGCGGTCAACGGCCACGCGTATGCCGGCGGCTTCGAAGCCGTGCTCTCCTGCGATTTCGCCTACGCCGTGAAGACCGCGCGCTTCGCGCTGACCGAAGTGACCCTGGGCATCATGCCCGGCGCCGGCGGCACGCAGAACCTGCCGCGCGCGGTGGGCGAGCGCCGCGCCAAGGAAATCATCATGACCGGGCGCCCGTTTTCCGCGCAGCAGGCGCTCGACTGGGGCGTGGTCAACGAAATATGCGAGCCGGGCGAACTCCTGCCGCGCGCGCTGGAGACCGCGCGCACCATCGCCGGCAACGCGCCCCTGTCCATCCGCCAGGTGAAGAAATCGGTGCGCTACGGCATGCAGATGGAGCTGAAGACCGCCTACCGCTTCGAGGTCGAGGCCTACAACCACCTGGTGGAAACCGAGGATCGCTACGAAGGCATCAAGGCGTTCAACGAAAAGCGCAAGCCCGTGTTCAAAGGAAAGTAGCTTGATCCGGGCAACCGCGTGCAAACAGCGCGCCCGCGGGCTCAGCCGCGCGAGAACGCGGAGAAATCCTCAGCCGCAACCGGACTGCCGGCGAGATAGCCCTGGAATTCGTCGCAGCCGTGCTCGCGCAGGAATTCAAGCTGTTCCTGCCGTTCCACGCCTTCGGCCAGCGGCGTCAGCTTGAGCGTTTTCGCGAGATTGATAATGGCGACGGCGATGGCGCGCTCATCGGCATCGGTGCCCAGATCGTCGATGAATGACCGGTCGATCTTGAGTTTGTCGATCGGATAGCGTTTCAGGTAGCCTAGCGACGAATAGCCCGTGCCGAAATCGTCGATGGTGATCCTGACGCCGAGCGCGCGCAGCCCGGCGAGCGCATTGCCGACGATATCCTTGTCCATCAACAGGCTCTCGGTGAGTTCGAGATCTAGGTAGCGGCCTTCGAGCCCGGTATCGTCCAGCACCCGTTTCACCGCGGCCACCAGATCGCCGCGGCGGAACTGGACCGCGGACACGTTTACGGAAATTGGCAGCGCGGCATGGCCCGCGTCCTGCCACGCCTTGTTCTGGCGGCAGGCTTCGCGCAGGACATACTGGCCAATCTCGTCGATGAGACCGCGCGTCTCGGCGAATTCGATGAATTCGGATGGATCGATCAGGCCGCGCTCGGGATGGCGCCAGCGCACCAGTGCCTCGATGCCGGCCAGGCGCAGGTCGCTGACGCGCAGTTGCGGCTGATAAAAAACCACGAATTCCCCGCGCTGTACCGCCTGGCGCAGCCGCGACTCCCGCGCCAGGGTCGCGGCGCCCTCGTCCGAAAGCCCAGCGGTGTAGAAGCGGCTGTGGCCGCGGCCGTGATCCTTGGCGCTGTACATCGCCGCGTCGGCATTGCGGATCAGATCGTCCGCATTGTCGCCGTCGCGCGGGAACACGCTGATGCCGATGCTGGCGTTGGCGCAAAGCTCGCGGCCTTCGAGTTCGATCGGGGCGGAGATGACCTGCAGCAGCTTTTCCGCGACTTTGGCCGCATCCTCGGACGCGGCGAAATCGGCGAGGATCACCAGAAACTCATCGCCGCCGAGGCGCGACACCATGTCCGCCTCGCGCAGCACCTCCTTGATGCGCCCGGCCACCTGCTTGAGCAGTACGTCGCCCACGTGATGGCCGAGCGAATCGTTGACGGTCTTGAAATTATCCAGGTCGATGAACATGATCGCCACCAGCGTGCCATGGCGGCGCGCCAGCGCGAGTATCGTGGTCAGGCGCTCGGTCAGGTAGGCGCGGTTGGGCAGGCCGGTGAGCATGTCATGGTGGGCCAGGTACTGGATGCGCGCCTCGGCGTGCCGGCGCGCGGTGATGTCGCGCAGCGCGCCCAGCCGGTGCGCCTCGCCCCGCAGGACTATCGTCTTGCCCACCAATTCCACTGCGATCCTGTGGCCGTTCTTGTGCACCACCTCGGCCTCGAATGTATCCTCGCGCCCCTCGCGCATGTAATCGCTCATCGTCTGGTGCCACTCGCCCGGGACGAACTCCCACAGCGCGTGCCCTATTACCTCCTCGCGCTTGTAGCCGCCGATCGCGAGCAGCGCGTCGTTGACGTCGGTGAGGATGCCGTCCTTGTGGAAGAAAATGCCTTCGTTGGTGGCAGCGGCGAACTTGCGCATGCGCTCTTCGCTGTCGCGGATCTCCTGCTCGGCGCGATGGTGCCGGGTGATGTCGGTGATCAGGACGAACGCGCCCAGCATCTGCGAGCGCTCGTCGAAATGCGGAATCAGGTGGACCTCGACGATGCGCTGCTCGCCGTTGGGAAGCATCAGCGGACGGGTGTACTCGACCTTCTCCCCCTTCAACACGCGCTCGACCTGCGGCTCGATGATGTGCCAGGCCTCTTCGCCGATGGCTTCGCGCACGGTCTTGCCGATGATGGAATCCACAGTCCACCCGTTCGCTTCGGCATACGCTTTGTTGGCGAACACGCAACGCAGGGTCTGGGGCTCGTAATACGCGATCAGCGCCGGCACGCTGTCGGCGACCAGTCGCAGCAGGGTGTCCTCGCCGTACCTTCCGGCATCGTCCGGCGCAACCGCGCTCATGGCGCCAAGCGCAGGGTCCGTTTCGGTGTCGCCGAAATGGACCCTGATTTTGGGGAGCATGAGGGGAGAGGTCCCCGCATCTTGAAATTAACGCTCACAGCCAGGGTTTCAACCAGCCCAGCCCGGCACTGGTGCCGGCTTTGGGCCGGTACTCGCAGCCGACCCAGCCGGCATAGCCCAACTCATCCATCAGCCGGAACAGGTAAGGATAGTTGATCTCGCCCAGGTCGGGCTCATGGCGTTCGGGCACGCCCGCGATCTGGATATGGCCGACGCCGGCGATGTACTTGCGAAGCTTCACCGCGAGATCGCCCTCTACGATCTGGCAGTGATAGAAATCCATCTGCACCTTGAGATTGGGTGCGCCGACTTCGGCGCAGACGGCGTGCGCTTCGTCCTGACGGTTGAGGAAGAAACCCGGAATATCGCGCGTGTTGATCGGCTCGATCACGACGGTGACGCCGGCCGAGGCGGCCTCCTTCGCCGCAAAGGCCAGGTTGTGCACGTACGTCTCACGGTGGCGCGCACGGTCCTCGCCCGGGCGGATCAGGCCGGCCATCATGTGCACGCGCTCGTTGCCGAGCACGCGCGCATACTCAAGCGCAGTCTCAACACTTTTCTTGAACTCGCCTTCGCGCCCGGGCAGCGACGCGAGACCGCGCTCGCCCGCATCCCAGTTGCCCGGTGGCCCGTTGAACAGCGCCTGCGTGAGGCCGCTCCCGGTAAGGCGCGCGCGGAGGTCCGCCGCCGGGTAAGCATAGGGAAACAGGAATTCGACCCCCTTGAAGCCGTCCTTCGCGGCGGCGCCGAAGCGATCGAGGAAATCGTGCTCCTGGTACATCATCGACAGGTTGGCGGCGAATCTTGGCATGGTATGGTTCCCGATAGTCTGGCTGGCAATCGTTTCAGCCGGCAGGATAGCGGCGGCGGATGTCGGCGACCTGTTCCGGCGTGAGCGGACGCGGGCGCTGCCCCTGCAGCAACAAGTACAGGCGCGCCGTGGCCTCGAGCTCCTCCACCGCATCGGCGGCGGCCGCGAGGCTGGTGCCCGCGACCACGGGGCCGTGGTTGGCGAGCAGCATCGCATGGTGCTTTCCGGCGAAACCACGCACCGCCTGCGCCAGCTGCATATCGCCCGGCGCGAAATACGGCACCAGCGGCAGGCTGCCTATACGCATCAGGTAATAGGCGGTAAGCGGCGGCAGCACGTCGGCCGGGTCAACGTCCTGCAACACCGACACCGCTACCGAATGGGTGGAATGCAGGTGGACAACCGCCTGGTTGCGCGCGCGCTCCTGGTACATCGCTAGGTGCAGAAAGTTTTCTTTTGAGGGCTGCTCGCCCGAGACCAGTTTTCCCTGCCAGTCGAGTTTCGACAGGCGCGCCGGATCGAGCTTGCCCAGGCTGGATCCGGTGGGCGTGAGCAGCCAGCCGCCCTCGCAGCGCGCGCTGATGTTGCCGGTGCTGCCGTGCGTGAGGCCGCGCTCGAAAATGGAGCGGCCGAGTTCACAGATCTGTTCGCGTAGCGCGCTTTCGTTCATACCAACTCCAGATACTGCGAATTGATACTGCCGCATGCCAAGAGAAACCTTTGCGCGCTGCGCGCGCCAACCGTGTTTTTGGTACGGATAGAAACCATCCGTACCAAAAACACGGTTATGGATAAAAACGAAGGCGGCTTGGGGTGATTTTTATCCAAGATCGTTGATTGTGTGTGGACGTGCTTTTCATCCGCACACAATCGACGATCCGCGCGGACGCGGCGCCGTCCGCGCAAGTGCCAACGATCCTTCGCCGCCACATCGCAACGTCGCAATAACGGGAGACATCGATTTAAGTCGCCAAGCATCATCATGCATCAAGCTGCGCAAGGGACTTCGCAAAGAAATCGCGGCTGCCGAAGTTGCCCGACTTGAGCGCGAGCAGGATAGGATGCGCCCCCTGCGTCGCCGTCCAGGGCACGCCGGGATCGATCTGCGGCCCGATCTTCAAGGCGACGATATCGAGCGCCTGCACCACCGCGCCCGCGGTCTCGCCGCCCGCCACCACCAGTCGCGTGACGCCGCGCTCTATCAGGCCCCGCGCAATGCGCGCAAGCGCCTCTTCGACCATGGCGCCGGCCTCGGCCACGCCCAGCTTGGCCTGCACGGATTTCACGTCTTCCGGTGCGGCCGTGGCGTAGAACAGCACCGGGCCCGATGCGAGCACGGATGCGGCCTGCTGCAGCGCACTTGCGGCGACGTCGTTGCCGCGGGCGATTTCGAACGGGTCGATGCGGATCGCCGGGCGGCCGGACTCGACCCAGTGCGCGACCTGGCCATTGGTGGCCTGGGAGCACGAGCCCGAGATCACCGCGGCGAGCCCCGGCACTTGCGGCAATGCGGCCGCGTCCGCTCGCTGCGGCAACAGGCCGGCGCTGCGGAAGTTCTGCGGCAGACCGATGGCGACGCCGGAGCCGGCGGTAATCAGCGGATGCTCGGCGCAGGCAGCGGCGATCGCATGCAGGTCGGCATCGGTAATCGCATCGACCACGGCAAGGCGCACGCCCTCGGCGGCCAGCGCAGCGAAGCGCGCGCGTATCGCCGCCTCGCCTGCGGCCACGGCGGACCAGGCCACGAGGCCGACCTTGCTGCGCGACTGCGCCTGCAGCACACGCACCAGGTTGGCGTCGGTCATCGGCGTGAGCGGATGATGGCGCATGCCGGACTCCGACAGCGGCACCTCGCCCACGAACAGGTTGCCCAGGTAGATGGTGCGCGCATTGGTCGGGAATGCTGGACAGGCTATGGCGATTTTTGCGTCCAGCGCATCCATCAGCGCTTCCGCCACCGGCCCGATATTGCCCTGCGGCGTCGAGTCGAACGTCGAACAGTATTTGAAATAGAACTGGCGGCAGCCTGAGCGTTTGAGCCATTCGAGCGCGGCGAGCGACTGCGCCACCGCTTCGTTCGCGGCGATGGTGCGCGACTTCAGCGCGACCACCACGGCATCGAACTCCCCGTCCAGCGGCGCCGCAGGCACGCCTATGGTCTGCAGCGTGCGCATGCCGCTGCGCACCAGGTTGTTGGCGAGGTCGGTGGCGCCGGTGAAATCGTCGGCGATGCAGCCTAGCAGCATGGTTCAGGCTTTCTTGGTTGGCAATTGGATGCCTGGATAGTTCTTGATCACCGCGGAATCGTCCTCGCCGCCGCGCCCAGCGGCTGCGGCAGCGAGAAATACCTGGTGCGCAGTCGCAGTGAGCGGCAGCGGAAATGTCGACTTCTTCGCCGTGTCCAGAACGATGCCCAGGTCCTTGACGAAGATATTCACCGCCGACAGCGGCGTGTAATCCCCGGCCAGGATGTGTGGCACCCGATTCTGGAACATCCACGACGAGCCGGCGCTGTTCGATATCACTTCATACAGCACCGCCGGGTCGGCGCCTGCGCGTATGCCCATGGCCATGGCTTCGGCCGCTGCGGCGATGTGCACGCCGGCCAGCAGCTGGTTGATCATCTTCACCTTGGAGCCGGCGCCGGGCGCATCGCCCAGCCGATACACTTTCTGCGCGATCGCGTTGAACACGTCCTCGACCTTGGCGAAATTTTCCGGCGCGCCCGCGCCCATGACGGTCATCTGCCCGCTGGCCGCCTTGGCCGCCCCCCCGGATACGGGCGCATCGATCATGCCCAGTCCCATCACCGCGAGCCGGGCCGCGAGCGATTCGGCAAACTCGGGGGCGACTGTGGCGCTGGCAATCACCACCGATCCGGCGCGCATCGCGCCGGCTGCGCCTTGCTCGCCCAGCAGGACCGCCTCGGTCTGCTGCGCGTTTACCACCAGCGTCAACACCACCTCGCAAGCCGCGCCCAGTTCCGAAGGCGTGGCGCAGGCGATGCCGCCTTCCGCGGCAAAGGCGTCGAGCACCTCGCGCCGCACATCGCAGGCGTGGGTGCGAAAACCCGCGCGCAACAGCGACCGGGCGACGCCCAAACCCATCGCACCCAGGCCGATGACTCCGACATTCTTGGTCATGCTGTTTCCTTCCATTCTATGACCTGGCGATCTGATCTGTATTGCGCGCTCTACCTCCGCGGGCTTGTGCTGTTGCGCGGACGAGAAACTGTCCGCGCGGATCGTCAATTGCGCGCGGATGAAAAGCACATCCGCGCGCAATTGACGATCTGGTATAACCCCAATCCGTTCTTGCCTTTAACAATAACCGTGATTTCCGGGGGGATGCGCTTTTCATCCGCCCCGAAATCACGGTTGGCGCGCGCAGCGCGCAAGTCCTCTCTTGGCATTTCAGACGCTGTAAGCTGCCCGACTTCACTTAGTCAGCCTCGAATTGGCCAGGTCGAGCCGGTCCACGAGGTTACGCACCAGGGCGCGGGTGAGCTGCAACTGCGCACCCAGGCTCATCAGAGCCAGGGCCGCAGGCTCGAATTCGGCGAGCAGGATCCCGGTCATGGTCTCCACCGTCGCGTGCCGCGGCATTTCGCCGCCGCGGATGTAGGCCATCTCGCCGAAACACTCCCCTTCGCTGATGGTGTTGAGCAAGTGTCCGCCCAGCGTGACCTTGACCTGCCCCTGCGCCAGAAAGAAAAAGCTCTTTCCCGGCTCGTTCTCGCGCACGATGGCCTGTTTCGCCGCGACGCGCGTCCAGCGTCCCGCATGCGTCAGCTCCCACAACTCCGCGTCGGAGAGGCCAGCGAGCATGTCCACGCGCTTCAACGCAACGTATTTTTCGCTGTCGATGATGGCATCGGGCGGCAGCACGAGTTTGCATACGTTGGAGAGCTCGAGCGAGAAATCGGCCCAGGCCGCGTGACGGAACTCCGGCTTCTTCGCCAGCGCGCGCAACACGACGCGGTCGATTTCCTTCGGCAAAGTAGGCCGCAGGCTGCTCGGCGGTGCGGGCGCCTGATGCAGAATTCTGTCCACCAGCAGTTCCAGGCTGTCGGCGGTAAACGGCCTTTGTCCCGTCAGCAGCTCGTACAGCACCACGCCGAGGCAATACATGTCGCTGTGGTGCGTGAGCGGCGCCTCCTCCAGCTGCTCCGGCGACATGTAGTAAGGCGAGCCTATGCTGGCTGTCTGCACCGAATGCACCTTGCGCAGGAAGGCGGCGCCGAAATCGGCGATCTTCACCTCGGTACCCTGCGCGATCATGATGTTCGCCGGCTTGATGTCGCGGTGGACGATACCCTCGTTGAACGCGTAAGCGAGCGCGCCGCAGCACTTGAAGCCGATCTGCAGCACGTCGGCGACGGGCAGCAGCGAGTCGGCGCTGACGTGCTGCGACAGGTCGCCGCCGCTTACCACTTCCATCGCGATGTGGCCGGAGTCCTCGAGCACGACCGCGTCGAGGATCCCCACGATATGCGGGTGCTTCAGCTTGCCCGCGAGCGAGGCTTCGTTCAGGAACTGCGAGCGGTAAACGGTGCCGAACTCCGGATCCCGGAACACCTCGGGCTCGATCACCTTCAGTGCGACCTCGTTGCCCGAGAACGTGTCCACGGCGAGATAGACCGTCCCCGTTGCCCCTTTGCCAAGCTGCCTGCGGATGTCGTACTTGCCGATCTGCAGGCTCAGATCCATTTCGAAGGGTTGTTCCATCAGGCGATCGCTCCTTCGCGGCCACGACGATTCCCAGCACCGCGTGGGTCCGGATCGCAATGGTCATTGACCGACGCAATACGCGGCTTTGCGGCTAGTAGAAAAGGCGCAGAGGTGTACCACATGATGCCATTCTAACCTTAGGCATCCCTCTTAGGGTATGAGCACGTTTGCGCGCCCGAAGTGATGACTGGCGGCCAAATGCGCCGCGAACTATCGAGTGAATTTACGGATCAGGACACTAAGCGGGCGAGTCTTTCCCGGCGGGACGATCCGGCTCCTCCCCGGGATCAACATCCGGATCGGCGTCCAGATCCACATCCTGCGCAGCCATGGTCATCGCGACCAAAGGCAGCGCGCGCAGCAGACTCGGCAGATCGCCGCCGGCGGGGCCGTAGAAGCGTCCGCCGTGAATGCCAAAGGGCAGGAACACCAGCGAACTGTCGCGCGAGTGCGCGGCAATGGCATCCGCGTTCAACTCGTCGATAACCTCGATCTCGGCATCGATGCGGAATTCATCCAGCGTCGCCTTGAGCGCGGCCAACGCGGTCTGCCTGTCTTCACCTTCGTTCGGGACCGCCAGCAGGCGGATTTGCGCATCTTCCCAATCGTTGCTGCGCGTGACCAGGTGCGCGAGCAACAGCATCAGCTCGCCGGTCCGGTTGGGACTCCACCAGACATCGATGATCCGCTCGCTTGCGGGCCGCGCGGTCACCTCGCTCCATTCCTGTTCATTGCCGTCGAGTATGAGCAGATTGCTGCCCAGGCGGAACGCGGTGCGCAGATTCTGCCCGAAGCGATTTACGCCCATTTCATGCACGAAGGTGGACGCATCCTCAATCCAGTTCACGACCACGGTGTTGGCGCGCAGCGGGCCGATCCCGGCGGACTGCACAATGGCCGAGAGCGTCGCATCGAGTTCAGCGCCGGCGACGACCAGCGGAAACGCGGTGGACTTGGACTCGCGCAGTTCCTCTGTCAGCTCTTTGAGTACGCGTTCGCGCTCCTCGATCATTTCGGGCCCCTGACCCTGGAGCGCGCGCACCACGGTGGTCAGTCCGCTGCCGCCCTCGATCCAGGAAGCGAACTGCACCAGGCGCTCCCGGCGGCGCGCGGTATCAGAGAACACCAGCAATTGCGGACGCCAGTCGCGCGGGTGCTCGGGCTCGGCGGCTGCGGCGAGCAGGTGCTTGCGCGCCTCCTGCAAGTGACTGGAGCGCCGGCTGTCCGCCCACCCGCCCGGCGCCGCCTTGTGTTCGAGATACTGGTAGATGCCGAACAGCACCGCCACCGCAATCGCACCGGCCGCAAGATCGATGGCAAGCATCGCGCCGGCGCACAGCAGCGCACCGGCCAGACTCGCGTGCTGGTCGAAGAAGCGAAAACGCGGGCGAAACGACGGGTTCTTTGTGCGCGCCTCGAAATAGGTGGCGTAGTTCAGCAGGCCATAGGAGAGCAGGAAAAACATCGACACCAGCGAGGCGATCGCATTGAGATCGCCCAACGCCACGACCGCCGCGGCGATGAAGAAGGTCAACAGCACGCCGCGGCGCGGGTTGTTGGCCGGCCCGCTGCCGGCGGCAAAGGACTTGAGCATCGGGAAAATGCCGTCCGCGCTCAGGGACTGCAGAATCCGCGGCGCGCCGAGAAAGGAGGCGAGGGCCGAGGACAGCGTTGCCGCGAGCACGCCGGCAATGACCAGCGGCGCGTAGCTCGACACCCGCTGCATGGCGTCATAGTCGGCGGAGAGCTCCGCATTGGGGAGCGCCGCGGCAAATAGCACCGCCGCACCGACATAGACCAGCATCGACAGCGCCACCGCCCAAAGCACACCGCGCGGTATGCTGCGTCCCGGGTCGGCGAGATCGCCCGACATGCTCACGCCCTGGGTGAAGCCGGTGACCGCCGGAAAGAAAATCGCGAAAGCAACCCAGAACGACAGATGCCCGGCGGGGGGCTGCCAGTTCGCGGCGAGCAGGTCCATGTTCCACGCGCCGAGCGCGCCGAATGCAAATACGCCGATCGCCGCGGCAATCGCCGCCATCACCGCGTATTGAAATCGCGTTGCCCAATCCGAGCCCAGCCAGGCGAGCAGGCCGAGGGCGAGCACCGCGCCGCCGCCGATTTCGCGCAGCAGCAGTCCATCGCGTTCGGGAAACCAGGCGCCGACCGCCTCGGCGAAGCCGATGCAATAAAAGCCCACCGACACCGCCTGCGCGAGAAACAGCACCAGGCCGATGGCGCCGCCGAAACTCACGCCCAGGGTTCTTGATATGAGGTAGTAGTCGCCGCCGCCCTTGACGCGCAGATTGGTCGCGATCGCAGACAGCGACAGCGAAGTGAGCAACGATACCGCATGCGCGACGGCGATGATCGCCAGCGTCTGCGCCAGCCCCGAATGCCCGACGACGTAGCCCAGCCGCAGGAAAAGGATGATGCCGAGGATGGTCAGTATGCTGGGCGTGAACACCCCGGCGAATGTGCCCAGCCCCGGGCGCTTCGCCGCGTCCGCACTCTTCGTTTGCGCACTTGCCTGCATGGAATTCCCCGGTCTACTGCTTATTGGTCGATCGGCGGCGCCGCAAGCACAGTCCCCGGAGCGAATGCCGCGGCTACAACTTCACGCAGACGTTGCGCAGCTCGGTATAGAACTCGAGCGAATGCACGCCGCCCTCGCGGCCTATGCCGGATTGTTTCGACCCGCCAAAGGGCGTGCGCAAGTCGCGCAGAAACCAGCTGTTGACCCAGCAGATGCCGACTTCGATTTTCGCGGCGACGCGGTGGGCGCGCGCGAGGTTGGTGGTCCAGACGGTGCTAGCCAGGCCGTACTGCGTGTCGTTGGCGAGGCGCACCGCTTCCTCCTCGGTGTCGAACGGCCGCACGTGGCAGCAGGGCCCGAAAATCTCTTCGCGCACCACCGCGGAATCCTCCGGCAGTCCGGTCCAGATGGTCGGTTCGACCCAGCAGCCCTGGGCAAGCTCTCCTTGCATTTTCGGCACGCCGCCGCCGGTGACCACGGTGGCGCCCGCTTTGCGCGCCTTCTCGTAATAGGACAGCACCTTGTCGCGATGCTCCGGGCTGATCAGCGGGCCCAGGCCCGTGCCCGCATCCTCCGGGCGACCCGGTTTCAGGCTCTCCGCCTTCGCTTTCAAGGCGGCGACGAATTTGTCGAATATCGGCCGCTCGACGTAGACGCGCTCGGTCCCCAGGCACACCTGCCCGCAATTGGCGAACACCGCCCGGCCCATGCCCTCGACCGCGGCGTCGAAGTCGCAGTCGGCGAACACCAGACCCGCGTTCTTGCCGCCGAGTTCGAACGATACCGGGCGCACGCGGTCGGCGACCGCTTTCATGATCGCTGCGCCGGTGCGCGTCTCGCCGGTGAAGGTGACCGCGTCTATGTCGGGATGGCGCGTCAGCAGTTCGCCGGCCGAACCCGGCCCGAAGCCGTGGATCACGTTGTAGACGCCCTTGGGCACGCCGACCGAATTCATCACCTCGCCCAGCAGCGTCGCCGTGGAAGGCGTTTCTTCCGAGGGCTTCACCACCACCGTATTGCCGCAGGCGAGCGCAGGGCCCACTTTCCAGGTCATCAGCAGCAGCGGCAGGTTCCACGGTGCGATCACCGCGATCACGCCCTTGGGCACGCGGATGGCGTAGTTGATCGCGCCCTTCTTGTCGGGCGTGGCCATCTGGAAAAATTCGCTCGGCACATTTTTCACCACGTCGGCGAAAATCTTGAAGTTGGCCGCGCCGCGCGGAATATCGATGTGCTTGGCCAGGCTCACCGGCTTGCCTGTGTCAGCGACCTCGGCTTCGAGGAACTGGTCGAAACGCCGGTTGATCTCGTTCGCTACGGCATAGAGCAGTTCGGTACGCTCGGCCATTTCGAGCGCGCCCCAGGGCCCGGCAAGCGCGGCACGCGCGGCTTTCACCGCCGCATCCACCTCCGCCTCACCGGCTTCGGACACGAGTCCGAGCAGCCGGGCGTCCGTGGGCGAACGGTTTTCGAAGGTCTTGCCCGATGCTGCCGCGACGAAATTGCCGTCGATGAAATTGAGTACGCCCGCGGCCTCGCGCGCCGGCGCCGGTGCAGTCCTGCTCATGTAATGCCTCTCTATCGATGACTTGCAGGCCGCCATCATAAACAAACCGGGGTCGGCGCGCGAGGCCGCAACGCCGGCATATGCGCTGAGCGCGCGCGGATGCTACATTTCGGCTTGTTGATTGATATCCATCCAAAAGCGGACAAAACACAATGTCAGGCGTTGCCATAGTTACCGGATCGGGCCGCGGCATAGGCGCGGCCACAGCGAAACTCGCGGCCAGGCGCGGTTATGCCGTCTGCGTGAATTATCTGAAGAACGAGGCGCGCGCCGACGCGGTGGTCGCCGAAATCCGCGCCGGCGGCGGCCGCGCGATCATGGTGCAGGCGGACACCGCGAACGAGGACGAAGTGATCAAGCTGTTCGAGCGCGTCGATCTCGAACTCGGGCCGGTCACCGCGCTGGTCAACAACGCCGGCATCACCGGGCGCGCCGGACGCCTGGAGAGCTTCGATGCGGACACGGTCCGGCGCGTGCTCGAGGTGAACGTGGCCGGCGCCATATTCTGTTCGCAGCAGGCGGTGAAGCGCATGTCGACCAGAAGCGGCGGCGCGGGCGGCGCCATCGTCAACGTGTCGTCGCTCGCCGCCACGCTGGGCGGCGCCGGCAATTGGGTTCCGTATGCCGCGGCCAAGGGTGCGATCAACAGTTTTACGATCGGGCTGGCTAGAGAGGTGGCGGCCGAGGGCATACGCGTCAACGCCATCTGCCCCGGCGTGATCGAAACCGAACTCCACGCCGAGGCGGGCGTGGGCGAGCGGCTGCAGAGCATCATTCCTGCCGTGCCGATGGGCCGTCTGGGCACCGCGGAGGAATGCGCCGAGGCGATCCTCTGGCTGATGTCCGGCGAGGCCGCCTACATGATAGGCAGCATGCTGACCATCTCCGGCGGCCGCTGAACCGGCTTCAGCCGCCAGGAGGAGGAAGACCGTCCATTTGACAGTATTTCACAGTGCTGCGGAAGATTTGCTGCTAGATTCTGAGTCCTTGGATACTCGCATGTACAATCGACTCGACCCATTGGCCTGCGCTTCGCATACGCCTGCGCGCAACGCGCATACCGACCCCTCGCAAACGGTGGATCTGCAGGATGCAGACGCCGTGCTGGCGGCCGTCGATGCGATCATGCGCGACCGATTCGGCAATGGCTATGGCTCAGGCGTGCTGCAACAGGGAATCTCGGATCTGACCCGCGCCTTCAGCGGAAACTACCCGGGCCTGCTGCGTTGCGATACCCATTACCACGATCTGCGCCACGCCCTCGACAGCGGCCTGGCGATGGCCCGGCTGATCCGCGGGCGTTCGATCGTCGTAGCGCCGGGCGCATCCGAGCGGATCGACGGCGATCATGCACTGCTTGGCATCCTGCTCGCCCTGTACCACGATATCGGGCTGCTGCGACGCACGGACGAGGCACACCTGCAGGGCGCCCAACTGACACCGATACACGAAGCGCGCGGCGTAGCGTTCATGCGCGACTATCTCGGCAGGACGCCCCTCGCTCACCTGGCGGAGAAGGCGGAACTCATCATGGTCACGCGCCTGGTCTGGCACCTGCCGCCGGACACGCCCGGGATGGATCGCGCCATCGCCAGCCTGCTGGGCACCGCCGACATCATGAGTCAGCTGGCGGACCGTGCTTACCTGGAAAAATGCCGCGATTTTCTGTTCGCCGAATTCAGCACCTTCGGCTTGGCGGGCGCGCCCGGGCTGCTCTACCCCGATCCGGAAACGCTACTGCAAAAGACACCCGGCTTTTACAACGACATGCTGCGCTATCGCATGCAAGTCGAGTACGACGCCGCCGATCGATTCATGAACGCCCATTTCGGCGGCGAATGCCCTTATGACGCTTCGATCAGGCGCAATTTCGGCTATCTCGACGAGTTGCTGCGCAAGGGAGACCTGTCTTTGCTGCGGCGCGTGCCGCAGAGGATCATCGACACCAGGCATTGACCGCCCGATGCCGCGTTTGCTGCTTGCATCGTAGTTCGAACGCTGCGCGTTGGGCAACAGGCCTGCCCTTTCCCGCTCACCCGACTCAGGCGGCGATGATCGGCGCCTGCTCGTTAACATGCTGTTGAAAAATGCTTCCCGAACACAGAGATGAATGACATCGCGATGCCATCTCGGAGGGAAGCATTTTTCAATAGCTCCGATTTGGGGGATAAAAAAGGGGGCGTCGCCCCCTTTTTCAACAACATGTCAGAGCATCGCGCGGCGCGCCTGTCGCAGCACGAAGCGCCCGGGGTCGAGCGCGTCGGCCAGATCGGCCTCCAGAGGCAAGGGCTCGCCTTCGATCAAACTGGCCAGCAGTTCGCCCGCCAAGGCCGCCCAAACCAGCCCGCGCGAGGCGTAAGCCGAGGCGCAATACAGCCCGGCACGCCGCGGCAGATCGATCACCTGTGCACCGGAGAGACGTTTCTTCTGCAAGCGCGCCGCGTCCACGTCAGGCATCGCGCCGACCAGCGGCAAATGGTCCGGCGCCGCGCAGCGAAAGCCCACTGCGCCCTCGAGCGTCGCCGCATCGGCTGACACGCGCGTATGCGGCAGCAGTTGCGCCAGGCGCGCGAGATTCGCCTCATGGCCCTGCGCCTGCGGCTCGGGATCGTCGTTGCCGCGATCGTAGGTGCTGCCCGTCACCACGAACCCGTCGGTCGACGGCAGCACATAGCCCTCGCCTGTCAGCACGATGCGCGGCGGCGTCAGGGCTGAGCCGGGCATATAACTGACCTGCCCGCGGATGCTCTGCAGCGGCTGCGCGACCGGAGCAAGACGCGCCATATCGTTCGAGTTGGCGAGCACCAGGACCGGCGCGGCAGCGATGAGCCTGCCGTCAGCGGCCAGCGCCTGCCAGCGCTCGCCGCTGCGCGCTATGCGCTCCACCCTCACGCCGAATTGCGCGCGCAGCGCGGGACCGGCTGCGGCGAGCTGCGCGGCGATGAGGCTCAAGGGGCGCATCCACCCGGCGCCGGCAAACCACCAGCCGCCGCTAGGCAGTCCGCAGCCCGCATGCGTTTCGGCTGCGCTGCGCTCCAGATATTGGGCAAACTCGGCCGGGAAACCCTGCGCCGCGATCGCCGCGATCATGCGGCTTTCGCTCCTGGATTCGCCGGCAAGTTGCAGCACGCCGCAACGTGCCCAGGTCAGCGCCTGGCCCGAGCGCTCCAGCGCGCGCCAGCGCCTGAGCGCATACAGAAAGCCGTTGCGCGCGGCCCGCGACAGGATGCAGTCATCAATCGAAACGTGCGGGTGAAACACGCCTGCGTACTTCGGCGGCGCGTCGGCGGGCGGCAGGGTGCGGCTCTCGATCAGATCGATGCGCCATCCGCGCCGCGCCAGGCGCTCGCTCACCGCCGCGCCGGCGATGCCTGCGCCGATCACGATCGCATGCCGCTCGCGGCGCCCGCTTGCTGCCGGCTGCGGCGCACGCGGCGCATAACTGCCGCGCAGCATGTCGCGCTTGCGCCCGAAGCCGGCGCATTTTTCGACTGCGAATCCAGCCGCCTCCAGTCCCTGGCGCACCAAGGCAGCGCTGGAGTAGGTCGCGACCGTGGTGCCGGAACGGGCGAGCCGCGCAATCTGCTGCATCAGCTGCGGCGACCACATTTCCTGGTTGAGTCTGGGCGCGAAGCCGTCGAGATAAATCGCATCGGCGCAGAGGCGCAGCCGCGGCACGGCATCGGCCGCGTCGGCGAATGCCAGCGTCAGCGTGAGGCGCTCATCCTCGAAATGCAGGCGGTGCATGCCGGCGACCAGCGGCGGCCATGCATCCTGCAGCTGCACCGCCAGCGCAGCGAATTCGGGGTAGCGCCGATGCAACGCCGCCAGCGCGGCGAGATCGAACGGATGCTTCTCGATGGAAACATAATGCAGGCGTTCGCAACGCGCGGGGTCGTCGCGCCATTGCCGCCAGGTGGCGAGAAAATTCAGCCCTTGACCGAATCCGGTTTCGAGTATGGTGAAAACGCGCGCTTGCGCCCATCTGCGCGGCAGATCGTTGCCGGCGACGAATACATGCTGCGCCTGGCCCGGGCCCGATTCCGCGCTGTGGTAGACATCGCCGTACGCGCGCGAGAACGGCGTTCCTTCATTGTCGAAATCGAGTTCGGCGGAGACTATGCGCATGCGGTCAACCGCGCTGAATGCATTGCGCTCGCCGCGGCATCGGCTTCAGCCCAGGAAGAAATAGAAGCTAGCGCCCTCGCCTGCGCGCGCCTGCGCCCACACCTGGCCGCCGTGGCGGTGAACTATGCGCGCAACCGTGGCCAGGCCGATGCCCGATCCGGGGAACTCCGCTTCCGAATGCAGGCGCTGGAATGCGCCGAACAGTTTGTCCGCCTGAGCCATGTCGAAGCCGGCGCCGTTGTCGCTCACGAAGTAGCCCGGCTTGCCATCTTTTTCCATTACGCCGAACTCGATGCGCGCAAACTCGCGCCTGGAACTGTATTTCCAGGCGTTGTCGATCAGGTTCTGCAGCACCACCCTGAGCAAACCCGGATCGCCTTTGGCCGACACCTGCGGCGCAATGATCCACTCGACCCGGCGTTCCGGCTGGCCGGCCTGCAATTCATCGGCCACTTCGCGCGCGAGCGCGGACAGGTCAACCGGCTCGATACGCATCTCCTGCCGCGATATCCGCGACAGCTTCAGCAGATCGTCGATCAACAGCCCCATTCTTTGGGCGCCCGCGCTCAGGCGCCTGAGCATGTCCTGGCCCTGCTCATCGATTTGGCCGGCGTACTCCTTTTCCAGCACGCGGCTGAAGCCGTCTATCGCTCGCAGCGGCGCGCGCAGATCGTGGGACACTGAATAGGAGAAGGCTTCCAATTCGTTGTTGGTCGCTTCCAGCTCCTGCGTGCGCTCGGCTACGCGCTGCTCCAGCTGCTCGTTGAGACGGCGCAGTTCGTCCTGCCGAAGCTTGCTTTCGGTGAAGTCCCGCGATACGCCGATGACGCGTTCGCCGTGCTCACTGCCTTGCGCGTCGAAGAATACGCCCTGTGCTTCTATCCAGCGCTCGACGCCGTCGGTACGCACGATGCGAAACGCCGCGTAATAGTGTGTTCCCTGCGCAATCGCCTGTTGCCCGGCTTCCAGAAACGCCGCGCGGTCTTCCGGATGCACGAGTTCGCGAAAATCCGGATAGCCCTCGGCCGGCTCCGGACCTATGAGCCAGGCCGGATGTTCGCTCCAGGTCAGTGCGTCCAGTCCGATGTTCCATTCCCAGGCAGCCATCGCTGCCGAGTTCAGCGCAAGACGCAAGCGCTGCTCGCTCTCCTTCACTGCACTCTCGACGCGCTTGCGTTCGGTGATGTCGGTGCCGACACCGCGGTAGCCCGTGAACGCGCCCGAAGCGTCGAACACCGGGTCGCCGCTGATCGAAATAAAGCGCTCGCTACCATCGGCCCCGAGCCGCGAAAGCTCGAAATCACGGAATGGAAGATGCGAGTCGAGCACCGCGCGATGCGCTTCCCAGCCGAGCGCATCCGGCGTCAGATAGGGAATATCCCAGCGGCGTTCGCCGAGTTGCGCGCCGCGCTCAAACACCGACACCATGCTCACTTTCTTGTCCGCCGAGGCGCGCTTGATCAGCCTGTGCTCGGCGTCGCTTTCCCAATAGAAATCGGATGACATCTCGGTCAAGCTGCGAAAGCGCGCCTCGCTCTCCGCCAAGGCGCGTTCGGCAGCCTTGCGCTTGGTAATATCGGTGCCGACGCCGCGATAGCCGCGAAACGAGCCGGTAGCGTCGAACATCGGTTCCCCGTGTATCAGGATATGGCG